>CAYSYD010000007.1:0-35564 GCA_964435145.1 uncultured Akkermansia sp. | reverse complement strand
CAAACTCAGGCAGCTAACCTCCCCGTCATTCACGCGACTTTTTTGACGCAGTGCCGATTTTCACGTTGTTATTTGCAGATTTAGGAACGAAGAGACTGCTAGTGCCCGTGGTGACGTTAATGGCGCTTTTTTCGTAGAATCCGTGTTCGATTTTCTGTACATATCGAATGCTCTGTAATCTCCCGCGCCTACTTCGATGGTGACGTTCCCACCTGTGAGGGTATAGGAGAAGTTATGTAATCCGCGCCGTTATAGCCATCTGCCGCATAAAGTGGTATGGAGGAGGCAAGGACAGCTGCTATAAGTTTGGGGTTAAGCATATGAACGCTAAGTTAGATATTCGTATAGAGAAATGCCAAATTTCTGGGTGAATTAGACTTTCTAACTCATACAATAATTGAGGTGATAAGTACAGTTTTTTTGAGGATTTATGCAAAAAAGAGAGGAAGAACACAATAATGGCTTTCCAAAGCGCGCGATTCAAGTTAGAATAATTCCGATGAAGGATAAAATGATTCACATACGCGATGCGAAGGAACACAACCTTAAGGGGGTGGATGTGGATGTACCGCTTGGGGCTTTGACGGTGGTGACCGGACCGAGCGGAAGCGGCAAGACGTCCTTGGCTATTCACACGCTTTATGCTGAAGGGCAGCGGCGGTATGTGGAGACGTTTTCTCCCTATGTGCGGCAGTTTATGGATCGCATGGCACGGCCAGCGGTAGGGGCGGTGGAGAATGTGCCTCCGGCGATTGCGTTGGGGCAGCGCAACTCGGTGAAGAATTCCCGCTCAACGGTGGGGACGATGACGGGATTGAATGAATATCTGAAATTGGTTTTTTCGCGGCTGGCCACGGGGCGGGATGCGGCGGGGAATGTGGTACGACCGGCCACGCCGCAAAGTATTGCGGAGGAGCTGTTGGCGCAGCATCATGGGGAGGGGGCGCTGGTGTGCTTTTCGGTGCAGGCGGTGGGAAGTTTCGAGGAAATGCGTTTAGCCTTACAAGCGCAGGGTTATTTGCGGGTACTGCAAGCAGGAAAGGTGCTGCGGCTGGAGGATTGCACGGAGGCCGCCTTGGGAATGGGGCGCTGGATGCTGGTGCAGGATCGTTTACGAGTGCAGGAGGAGAACAAGCCACGCCTGCTGGAGGCTTTGGAGACGGCTCTGCATTTGGGACAGGATGTGGTATACATCTCCTTGCAACAGGGGGAAGGCTGGGGGATACCACGGGAATTCCGTGGTGATTGGTTCCCGTTGCAGGAGCCGCGTCCGGGGCTTTTCAGCGGGAATTCTCCGCTGGGGGCATGCCCGGAGTGCAAGGGGTATGGGCGTGCGATTACTTATGATTACATGAAAGGGATTTTGCCGGAGCTGAGTTTGCGGCAAGGTGCGCTCAAAATGCTTTCGACGCCCACGCTTTCGGCCTGTTTCAAAGATTTACAACGAGCAAACAAGCTGGCCAAAGCGGTGCGGATGGATGTGCCGTGGAAGGAGCTTACCCGCAAGGAGCAAAACTGGGTGCTGTATGGAGAAGCCGGAGAGATGGATGTGTGGGAGGCATGGGAAAAGCGGCTCTGGTATGGGTATAAGGGGATTTTTGAGGATATGGAGCGGCACGCGCACAAGATGAGCGCGAGGGTGTTTCTTGCCTATTACCGTGTGTACAGCGTGTGCCCGGCATGCGGCGGCGGGCGGTTGCGGCCGGAGGCTCTGGCGTTCACCATAGGCGGTTTAACCGTGCCGCAGGTTTTGGCTCTGCCCATGGAGGAGTTGCTGCCGTGGCTGGATGAGTATGTATGCCCCCATACGGGGAGTGACCGTTCTTTGGAGCAGGCTGTGCGGGAGTTCCGCAGCCGTGTGGTGTATTTGTGCGAGGTGGGGCTTGGCTACATTACCGCTGCTCGTTTAACACGCTCCCTTTCCGGCGGGGAGATTGAGCGTGTGAGTTTGACGGCTTGTTTGGGAGCCTCGCTCACAGAGACGCTCTTTGTGCTGGATGAGCCCACTGTGGGCTTGCACGCGAGGGATACGGCGAGGCTTTTGCACGCTATGCGGCGGCTCACCCGGCGGGGGAATACGCTGGTGGTGGTGGAGCATGAGGAGGCCGTGATGCGTGCCGCTGATTATCTGGTGGATATGGGACCTTCCAGCGGTTCTGCGGGGGGGCGTCTGGTATATGCCGGATGCCCGGAAGGTATTTCCGCTGCCAAGGATTCCGCTACAGGGCAATACCTGAGCGGGAAACGGAGCATTGCGATTCCCGCCCGCCGGAGGGAGGCACGGGGCATCCTGTGTATTGAGGGTGCAGAATGCCATAATTTGCACGATTTTTCCGTAGATATTCCGCTGGGGGTTTACAACTGCCTGACGGGCGTTTCCGGCAGTGGGAAGAGTACTTTGGCCTGCCAAGTACTCTACGGCAGCCAGCACCCGGAGGAGCTGGACGATGAGGATCGGGTGCAGGTACGCCGCATTACCGGGCTGGAGCAGCTGGGGGGGATTGTGCTGGTGGACCAAAGCCCGATTGTTCGCACGCCCCGTTCCACCCCGGCGGTGTATATGGGTGTGTTCGAGGATATACGCGCGCTCTTTACCGCAGAGCCGGCAGCACAAGCGCGCGGGCTGAAACCCGGGTATTTTTCCTTTAACAGTGGGGATGGGCGCTGCCCACGCTGCGCCGGCTTGGGACAGGAGAAGGTGGAGATGCAGTTTCTTTCGGATATTTTTGTACCCTGTGCGCTGTGCCATGGGAGCCGCTATACTCCGCAAGCCCTCAGCATTACCCTGCTGGGGTACAATATGGCGGAGCTACTGGCGCTGGATGTGCAGCAGGCGCTGCAATTATTCCGACGGGAGAAGAATGCACGGGCTCGCCGCATTACAGCACGTTTGCAAGTACTGGCGGATGTGGGGCTGGGGCATTTAGCACTTGGGCAGCCGCTCAACACTCTCTCCGGCGGGGAAAACCAGCGGCTCAAACTGGCTCGCATTCTGGTGGATACTCTGGCGGAAGAGCCAAGAGCCGACAGGGGGAAGTTGCTGATTTTGGATGAACCCGGTACCGGGCTTCATTTTCAGGATTTGGAGGTATTGCTGCGGGTGTTCGAGCGCTTGGTGGAGCAAGGCCACACGCTGCTGGTCATCGAACACAACCCGGAGCTTATCAAGTGTGCGGATTACATCATTGACCTGGGGCCGGAAGGAGGCACAGGCGGCGGGCAAATCGTGATTCAAGGCACTCCGGAGGAAGTGGCGGCTTGCCATGCCGGGTACACGGGGCGCTTTCTTGCCTCCGTTCTCCGGCCGGAGGAGGAAGAGGAGTATTCTTTCCCCTACTTAATGGCCGCAGAAGAGGAAGAAAGCGTGCCGCAAGGGGTGATTGCTCTGCGCGGGGCAAGGCACCACCAGCTCAAAAACATTGATGTGGATATTCCGAGAGATGCGATGACGGTGGTTACCGGGCTCTCCGGCAGTGGTAAAAGCACACTGGCTTTTGATATTATTTTTGCAGAGGGGCAGCGGCGTTTTATGGAGGTGATGAGTCCCTATGCCCGCCAGTTTACAGAGCAGATGGAGACGCCCGATATTGACCGGCTGACGGGGCTTCCGCCCACGGTGGCCATTGAGCAAAACCGCACGCGCGGCGGCTGCAAATCCACGGTGGGCACTATTACGGAGATATGGCAATTCCTGCGTTTGCTGTACGCCAAGCTGGGGCAGCCGCACTGCCCGCGCTGCCAAGTACCGGTGGGGCGCCGCACGCCGGCGGAGATTCACGCCATCGTGCAGCAGGAGATTGCCACACGCCCCGGCAGCCTCATGGTTGCCGCGCCCGTGGTTCGCAATCGCAAGGGGCACTATGCCGATTTGGCGCGCTGGGCGGTGAAAAAGAAATACCCCTATCTGCGGGCGGACGGCGTGCTGGTGGCAGCGGAGGCTTTTACACCGCTGGACCGCTATTCGAATCACGATGTGGATGTGGTGCTGGCGGAGATTTCCGTGCAGGGGAGCCGTATTACGCTGAATGGTACGGAGGCGGATTTTGCTACGATTACCGAAACAGTGAACAAAGCTCTGGAGATGGGGGATGGGTTCCTGCGGCTTATCAAAGGGCAGGAGGTGCAGCTCATCGGCACGCGCCTTACCTGCCCTGCGTGTGGGGAGTCTTACGCGGCGCCGGAGCCTTCTACTTTTTCTTTCAATTCCCCGCATGGGTGGTGTCCCACCTGCATGGGGCACGGCCGCATCGGTAAAGTAAAGGCCGGCAGCAAGCCGGAAGAAAAGCTCAGCAAGCTGGAGGAAGAACTGCGCTATGACCGCGATGTGGAACGTGCCGCCGCGCGGGAGGAGGAGAGTTGCCTCTGCCCCACTTGCCAAGGAAAGCGCCTGCATCCTTTTGCGCTGGGCATTACTCTTTTTGGTAAAAACATCGCAGACATAGGCACACTCTCGGCCAATGCGGCATTGCGGGAGGTGCAAGCATGGCAATTTGGCGGAAGAGAAGCGGAAATTGCCCGCAGCATCATGGCAGAAATCGAACCCCGACTGCGTTTTCTGCAGCGTGTGGGGCTTGGGTATCTTTCCATGGATCGCGCCGCGACCACACTTTCCGGGGGAGAAACCCAGCGCATTCGTCTGGCGGCTCAGTTAGGCTCCGAGCTGCGCGGGGTACTCTATGTGCTGGATGAACCCACTATTGGGCTGCACCCTAAGGATAACGAGCGTTTGCTCTCCACACTGGCGGAGTTGAAGGAACGAGGCAATACACTGCTGGTGGTGGAGCATGATGAGGATACCATGCGCGCCGCCGATGAAATCATCGATTTGGGGCCCGGGGCGGGTGTTCATGGGGGGCAGGTGATGGCTCAGGGAACTCCGGAGTACGTGATGAGCCATGCCCATTCTCTCACGGGGCAGGCTCTCCGCTGCGGGAAGAAGCACCCATGGTGCGGGGCATGGTTACCGCTGCGGGGCGTGGAGTGGCTGGAGGTATCCGGCTGCACACTGCACCATTTGCAGCATGTGACGTTTAAGATTCCGCGTGGCAGATTCACCGTGGTGACGGGGCCCTCCGGGGCCGGCAAGACCTCTCTGGTAACGGGGACTCTGGGACCGGCCGTAAGGGCGGCGCTGGGCACGTCTGCGGCCTCCGGGCTTGTTCCCTGCTGGGAGGGCAGCAAAGGCTTAGAGAGCGTGCGGGCGCTGTACCAGATGGACCAATCGCCCTTGGGAAAGACACCGCGCTCCACCCCGGCCACCTACATAGGCATTTTTAACGAAATACGCCAACTTTTTGCCCAGAGTGCAGATGCCCGCCGAATGGGCTTCGATGCGGGGCGCTTCTCTTTCAACACCGTCTCCGGGCATTGCGAGGTTTGCAAGGGCACGGGGTACCAACGGCAGGAAATGGATTTTCTGCCTCCCTGCACCGTTCCCTGCGAGGCCTGCCGCGGCGCACGATACAACTCCCGCACCCTGCAAGTACGCTACAAGGGGAAAAACATTGCCCAAGTGCTGGATATGAATATGGAGGAAGCCGTGGCGTTTTTCGAGGGGCATCCCCGTTTGGCGGAACCCCTGCGGCTGCTTTGCGATACGGGGCTGGGGTACCTCACTCTGGGGCAGGCCAGTAACACGCTCTCCGGCGGGGAGGCTCAGCGCATTAAACTCGTGGCGGAGCTGATTAAGGGCAAACGCGCCGCGCTAACCGCCATCCGCAGGGGGAAAACGCTCCCGCAAGACCTCTACCTCATCGAGGAACCCACCATTGGGCTGCACCCGCAGGATGTGCGTCTGTTGGTACAGGTACTCCGCCGCTTGGTAGAACTGGGAAACACCGTAGTTGTCATCGAGCATAATCTGGAACTCATTTGCGAGGCGGATTATGTGGTGGATGTGGGGCCGGGAGCCGGGGAGGATGGCGGCCGCATCGTAGCTCAGGGGAGCGTGCGCCAAGTGGCTCGCGGGCAATCTCCCACGGCGTCCTTCATCCGGGAGGAGTTGGAGCGAAACAGTTGAAAAACAAGGAACCCCGCTGGGCGTACCGGCGGGGTTCTTTCTAAAACGATAATAACGTGGCAGACCGGGCTTAGTCCTCCTTAACCACCTTTTTGGCAAGCTGCACCGGGGTGGTGTTCTTGCTGTTCTTGGCGATTTCCTTCTGGCGCTTGATGTAGGCGGTACGGCGGCGACGCTTCGTCTCCTTACGATGTTGTTGACCCATTGTTGGAACTAGATGTTTGTAGGGTAGCTGCACGCAACCACCCGGGATTGATATGAAGTAGCCACTTAATAGCCTTTTTATACGCTGAAAGCAAGGCAAAAGTGTGTGCGCCGCATTTTTTATTGCCAAATCATGGGGGGAGTGGTAAGGTAACCGGCATGAGAATAGCAATTCTGGGGGCCGGCGCACTGGGCTGCTACTACGGCGCACGTTTGGCGGAAGCCGGCCACGATGTCTGTTTCATCGGGCGTTCCGTATACGAACCCATGCGGCGCCACGGGCTCCATGTGGAAAGCGTGGCGGGGGATATTCACCTGCCGGCTCCGGAGGTATGCCGCCGCCCGGAGGATTGCGGAGCAGTGGATTTAGTGCTGGTATGCTGGAAAAGCACATGCAATAACTTGCTGACCACTCTCCTGCCCCCGTTGCTGCGCCCCGGCACGGAGGTGGTTACCCTGCAAAACGGCATGGGAAATGCGGAGGCCATTAGCTGCATTGTGCCGCCGGAGCAGGTCTTTATCGGGCTGTGTTTTGTATGCTGCATGATGGATGAACCCGGACGCATTAAACATTTGGAAGGCGGGGATGTGCAGTTTGCTCCGCTTTCCGGGAATGCAGAGGGGGAGGCGCGTGCTGCAGAATATGCCGCCCTCTTTGCACAAGCAGGCATTCGCACGCGTGCTTTCCGCCATACGGAGGAAATTCTGTGGTGCAAACTCTCGTGGAATATACCTTTCAATGGTCTTTGCTTAGCGCACGGCGGCATCAGCGTGCGCCGGCTTTTCACCATGCCGGAGGAGGTGGAACGCGCGCGAGCCATCATGAACGAAGTATGCCACACGGCCGAAAAACGCGGGTTCCCCCTGCCCTTGGATATTGTGCAGGAGCAGATGGAGCGCACCTCCCGCATGGGAGATTTTGTACCCAGCAGCGCGGTGGATTACCTGCGTGGGCGCCCGGTGGAATACCAAGCCATTTGGGGCATCCCGCTGGAGCGTGCGCAGGAAGCCGCCGCCACAGTTCCCCACTGGGAAAAACTTTGCCAAGATATTCTGGCGCGCCTGCACCCCACTGCCTGAATGTTCACTTGCCGTCCAGCCCCATTACATGCAGCATATTCCTGCGCTTTGGGTATACTTCTCCTGCTGGGAGGAGGGATTGCACTGCACCCCCTCTCTGCGGGGCTTCGCCGTGCGGAGCAGGATGCAGGCTTGCATTTTCCGGCGCCGGATTTTCGCCGCACGGATGTTCTGGCGCAAAATCTGGCCGTGTTCTCTCTGGGTGGCTTGCGTTCTTTGGCTGCGGAATTGCTGGCACTGGATGCTACCCATGCTTGGCTCCGCCAAGACTGGCCCTTGGCCCGCGAACGTTGGCAGCAAATTACCACCCTTTGCCCACACCGAGTGAATTACTGGATAAGAGCCTCCCGGGATATGGCCAAGAATGCCGTGGCACATGTGAACTCCCGCCCCGGGCTCTCCCCTACGGAGCGGGCACAGCAGGTAAAGGATTATCTGGACAGTGCGGAAGCTTTCCTGACGGAGGGTATTGCCAATAATCCGAAGAGTGCTCTGCTCTGGCTGGAACTGGCCGCTTTTGATGAGGATTTGACACGCCGCCCGCGCTTTTCCCGCGCGGTGGAGGATTACCGCAAAGCCTTGGCTCTGGGAGCCTCCCCCATGTACCGCCGCTGGGAGTTTTACAACCTCTGCCGCCTGCGAGGCCGGGAGCAGGAGGCATGGGCACTGGGCTGCCAGCTTTTCCGGCAGGAACGGCACCGCACACCTTCCGTGCGCTGCCTGCTCTGGGTGCTACAACACAAACTGGGGCTCCGCCAATGGAGCAACGAGCAACTCTTCGGCTCCGAGGCGCGTGCCCGGAGGGATTTGGCTCGTTTCCGCAGAAACGATTTACGCTTCCCCACAAGCGGTATCGCTGCTTTTCTGAATACCCCCTCTAGCTGAGCCGTTGCACAGCTGTGTATAATTTGGCAATCACGGATTCGTGCAGCTGCCTCTCCTCCGGGGTAAGTACTTTCAACAGTTCCTCCACAGCAGCATCTTTTCCGCGCTTCACCAGCTCCGTAATTCGGCGGCTGTATTCAGTAACGGAGACTAATACCGCACGGCGATCCTCCTCCGAGGAGCGCCGCTGCACCATCTCCAAACGTACGAGTGTATCCACCATGTGGGAAGCGGCAGAGGGGGTCATCCCCACTCGCTTTGCCAGCAAATTCATCGGTATCCCTCCCGGGTGGTGCCGCCCATAACGCTCAATATCCGCCAGCACAAGACATTGCCGCAAGCTCATCTTAGTAAGCTGCTGGCGCGTATCCTCGCTCAGCATTGCAAAACCGGCGCGGTTCACATATTCCGTGATGGACCGCATCCAATCTATACGCTGTATCCTGTCCTCTGCCCCCTGCATCATGCCTGCATCATAACATTGCCCCCGTGGTCTTGTCAAAGATAAACTTTTTATTGCAGAAATGAAATGTTGAAAATATCAATCTTAATTCTTGACAAGTCCGGATCCGCCTGCTAGAAAGAGAGCAAACAAACACACCATGAAACACCGATACCTTACCCGTTACGAAGGCCGGAAAGGCGGTCGAAACACCTTCCGGGGGTGGCGACTTTGCATCACCCGCAGGAAGGAAATTTTTGTGCGTTATTTTACCGATAAGGAATACGAAAATAACGCAGAAGCCTCCCAAGCCGCCGCACTGAGCATGCGCGATGAGCTACTCCGGGAGTTGGATGCAAATCCGGAAGCCCATGCAGAGCTTTTTGAAAGCTATCGGAAAAAGAAATTACCCCACCCGGCAGAGTAGTTGATTTTTGCAAACAATATCCCGATTGGGCTTGACTCCCCGGGGAGGGCGCTGGTATACTACGCAGCAGAAGGGAAGCTAGCTTCCTAATTATTCAACTGAGTACGCAGAGCATAGCCGCCATGACCGAAATTACCCAGAATCCCCTGTTTCTGATGAAGATGATTGTGGATCGGGCGGAAGCTCTTTTTACCCAGCAGGGGAAGGAGCCGCAGCTCACGGCACCGCAATGCCGTTTGTTGCTCTGTTTGGAAGCGCAGGAGGGAGGCAAAGCCACACAGCGAGATTTGCAGCGCCTGTTAGAACTGAGCCACACAACCGTAACAGGACTACTGCAAAGACTGGAAGCAAAGGGGTATGTACGCACAGCATTCGACGATAAGCGCGATGGCCGAGTCAAGAGCGTGTATTTAACACCGGAGTTCCGGGAGCGACACCAGGCCACCCGGGAAACCATGAGAATTTTCGAACAGCAAATCTTCTCGTCACTCACGGAGAAAGAGCGGGAGGATTTGCAGCATTTACTGGGAAAAATCCACAGAGGAATCCTTTAACCACAGGAGTTTTCTCCTGTTCCACACATTGAGAATGAAAGCAAAGCACATCATCATAGCCGCCCTTGGGGGTATAGCAATGGTAGCAGCCACCGGCTGCAAGGAGAAGCAGGAAGCCGCCCCGCAAGGAATGGCTCCCATTAAGGTGACCACCATGAAACTGCAAAAGCGGGACGTGGAGCTAAACTCCACATGGTTTGGGCACTTGAGAGGCGTGGACCAAGCCGACATTCGCCCGGAAGTATCCGGCAAGCTACTGGAGCAGGTGTATTGGCATGGTTCCCTGTGCGAGAAAGGAGAAGTACTTTTCCGTATAGACCCCTCTAATTACCAAGTGGCGCTGGACCAAGCGCTGGCGAATCTGGCAGCAGCCAAGGCCGGGGCCATGCAAGCTGCGGTACTGGATGAGCAAGCAGGCAAGGACTTAGAGCGATTCTCCGCTCTCGTCAAAACAGGAGCTGTATCCGACAAGCAATTTACGGACGCCGAGCATGCCAAGCGCCGCAGCGAAGCTGCTTTGGCCGTTACCCAAGCACAGGTAAAACAGGCGGAAGCCGCCGTGGAACTGGCTCGGCTCAATCTGGATCGATGCACCATTCGGGCCCCATTCAAAGGGCTTGCCACCAATGCCAATGTGAGCGTGGGCGATTTCATCACCGCCGGCAGTGTGGTAATGACCCGCATGTCCTCCGTGGATCCGATTCGAGTGGACTTTGCCGTTCCGGCACGCCAAATGCGAGCACAAGCGCAGGAACACGAACTGCTCGACCTTCCGGACAAGATGAGCCCCATCCGCGAATTCACCCTCATTCTGGAAGATGGTACCGAATTTGAGCATAAGGGCACCATCCACTCCGTGAACAGTGAAATATCCCAATCCACAGGCACAGTCAACTTTATCGGCTACATTCCGAACCCGAAGCTTACCCTCCGCAGCGGTGCCGCCGTGCGCGTGAAAGCCCGCACCGGGGAGCTGAAGGATGCCTTGCTGGTACCCTCCCGTGCCATCATCTCCGCCATGAACCACCGTTTCATCTACCTTGTGGCACCGGATAAGACACCCCTTTGCATCGATGTGCAGCCGGGCAAAGAAGTGGTACTCCCCATGCCGAATGGGAATGGAGAAACAGTTCCCATGCTGATGCAGGTAGTTACCGGCACCGTTAAACCCATTGCGGATACTCTGGCGGAAGCAGGTATCCCCCGGCCGGAAGAGGCTGAGGTCATCGTAGGCGGCGGCCAAATGGCTGCCCGTTACGCCCAAGCAAACGCCGGCATGCGTGCCGCCGGAGCCAAGGCAGGTTTCGGCACCGTCATCACGGAACCTTTTATTTACACCGCCCCGGTGTCCACCACTCCCTCCGTCACTGCTAAGCAGGAGAGCAAGTAAGGAAGCGACCCATGAGTGCATTTTTCATCAAACACCCCGTTATCGCCACCGTCATCGCCGTGGTGACAACACTGCTGGGATTGGTATGCTTGGCAAACTTGCCCATTTCTCAGTATCCGGAGATTACCCCCCGCACCATCCAGCTAACGGCCATGTTCCCCGGAGCGGATGCCAAGGCCGTGGCAGACTCCGTAGGCACCCCGCTGGAGCGTGAAATTTCCGGTGTGCAGGGCATGGATTACATGACCTCCGTTTCCTCCAACAACGGTGTATACAACCTGCAAGTGGTTTTTAACCCGGAAACGGATCCGGATTTGGATCAAGTATTCACCAACATGCGTTATGGGCAGGCATCCTCGCAGGTACCCACGGAGGTCATCAACTCCGGGGTGACCATCCGGCAGCAGCCGGGCTTGCCGCTCATGCTCTACTCCCTCTATTCTCCGGACGGAAGTTACGATGCCGTGGATCTGGCGAACTATGCCCAGGTAAAAATGGTGGACGAGCTGAAGCGTGTGGAAGGCGTGGGCGAGGTGACCGTGTATGGTGCCGGGCGCTATGCTATCCGCATTTGGCTGGATACCAGCCTCATGACGCATTATAACATCTCCATCGGGGAAGTTCGTGCGGCCATTGCGGCACAAAATGCCACGAATCCCGGCGGTAAAATCGGTGCCGACCCCGTGCCGGACGGGCAGGAAAAAACCATTGCCATCCGCACTCAAGGGCGCCTGAGCGAGCCCTCCGAATTCGAGGACATCATCATCCGCCAAGTAGGGGACGAAATCGTCTACCTCAAGGACATTGCCAAGGTGGAATTAGGCTCCTCGAACTACTCTGCCACAGGTCGTTTGAACCGCCGTGTATCTGCGGCAGTGGTTATTTTCCAATCTCCCGGTTCCAACGCCATTGCCACAGTGGATCGCTTGCAGGAAACGCTCAAAAAGCAAGGAGAAATCATGCCGCAAGGCATCAAAGGCGAAGTTTCGTTGGACACCACCACCTCCGTGCGATATTCCATTGCGGAAATTCGCAAAACATTCATCGAAGCCATCATTCTCGTGGCACTGGTGGTATTCATCTTCCTGCAAAACCTGCGAGCCACCATCATTCCGTTGATTGCCGTTCCGGTATCGCTCATCTCCACCTTCTGCGTATTCCCCATGCTGGGATTCTCGCTGAACACGATTTCCCTGCTGGGTATGGTACTGGCCATTGGTCTGGTGGTGGACGATGCCATTGTGGTGGTGGAAGCCGTGCAGCACCATATCGACAAGGGGCTGAATCCGCGCATGGCCTCCTTTGCCGCCATGCAGGAAGTGAGCGGGCCCGTCATCGCCATTGCCCTTGTGCTGGCGGCCGTGTTCCTTCCATCCCTGCTCTTGGAAGGTATAACCGGCACCCTGTTCAAGCAATTTGCCATTACCATTGCTATTTCGATGCTCATCTCGGCCTTTAACGCCCTGACTCTATCTCCGGCACTATGCGCCCTGATGCTCAAACCAACGAATCAAAGCAAGAGCATCTTCAAGCCCTTCTACCGCTTGTTCAACAAGAGCTACGACTGCACCGCCAACATCTACACCGGCATATGCGCCGGGTTGTGCCGCAAGCTCATCATCTCCATTCCGCTGCTGCTGCTTTTCTGGGCAGCCATTGTACCGGCCTCCAAGATGGTACCCAAAGCCTTTCTTCCGGATGAAGACCAAGGATTCCTTCTGGCCGCGCTGGTGATGAAACCGGACACCTCCCTGCAGGTGGCCTATGCGGAAAACCAAAAATTCGAGAACGCCCTGAGTGACCCCGCCGTTAAGAACCTCACCTCCGTGGTGGGTATCAACATCCTCAACAGCGTGCAAACCCCGGGTGCCTGCATTGCCTTCATTGAGTTGAAGGACTGGAAGGACCGCCCGGAAACAGCAGCCCAAGTGCAACAGCGCATCGCAAAACAGTTGAACGAGGCGGCCTTGGACGGCATGGCCATGATTCTCATGCCCCCCGCCATTCCCGGTGTGGGAACGGCCAATGGTGTAACCATGGTGCTGAACGACCTGGAGGGGCAGGGTGTCCCCTTCCTGCACGAGCAAGTACTCAAGTTCGAAGAAGCAGCCCGCAAACGCCCGGAAGTGGCCGTCTGCATGGACATGATGATGGCGGACACCCCGCAAAAATTCGTGAATCTGGATGCAGAGAAATGTAAGTTCCACCGTGTGGACATTGCCACGGCAAACAACCTGCTGGCCACATACAACGGCTCCTCCTTCATCAACTTCTTCAATGCCTTCGGCCAGCAGTGGCAGGTATACATGCAGGCACAAGGCTCCGACCGCACCGGACTGGATAAGCTGGACGGATTCTTCGTTACCAATCAGGCAGGCGAGCGAGTACCGCTCTCCGCCCTTGTAACGGTGCAGGACATAGCCGATACCGAGTTCGTAATGCACCACAACATTTACAACTCAGCCAAGCTCAGCGTCATGCCGCGCCCCGGGTACTCTACCCAGCAGCTCATGGAAGCCATGGAAGCCGTTTATGCGGAGACGATGGACCCCTCCAAAGTGGGCATGGATTATCAGGACATGAGCTTTCAGGAAAACAAGGTACGCCACAGCACAGGGCTGGGCACCATCTTCACCATGTCGGCCGTGTTTGCATTCCTCATCCTTGTGGCTCTGTACGAGAAATGGACCTTACCTCTTTCCGTATTCCTCACCGTGCCCATTGCCGTGCTGGGTGCTTATCTTGGTCTGGCTTGGATGGATTTGGAACTGAACCTCTATGCACAAGTGGGGCTGGTGATGCTGGTGGGTCTTGCCGCTAAGAATGCCATTCTGATTGTCGAATTTGCCAATTTGGAAATGGAGCGCGGGCGCGACCTCATGTCTGCCACCTTGGCGGCAGCACGCCTGCGCCTGCGCCCGATTCTGATGACCTCTCTGGCCTTTATTCTGGGTTGTATCCCGCTGATGCTTTCCAGCGGTTCCGGTGCCTTAGCGCGTGTTTCCATCGGCACCGTAGTCGTTATCGGCATGACGGTGGCCACCGTGGTGGGTGTTTTCCTCATTCCCTGTTCGTACGTCTTCATCATGCGTTTGTTCCGCATCCGCTTCAAGGTAACGGAACCGGGCGAGGATCCGGACGAAGCGGGTGCAAGGAAATACCTTGCAACCCATAAGAACGATTAATCCCCTTCCCTCCCTTAATATCCTTAAACCACTAGTAATTACCGGACATATGAAAAAATCTGTAATTCTGAGTCTTGCAGGCATGGCAATTTTTGCGGCTTCCTGCACCTTTGGGCCGGCATGGACCAAACCGGAAATGCCCGTACCCACGGAATTTCGCGGCAACGGCATAGCCGGCAGCACCATGGCGGATTTGCCTTGGCAGCAAGTGCTGAACGACAGCAACCTGCAAGCACTCCTTCAGGATGTGTTTGCGAATAACCGCTCTCTGGAAGCCATGATGCACAACATGGATTCTGCCCGCCAATACATCACCATTGCCCGGGCACCCATGTTCCCGTGGCTGGGCTATGGAGCCAACACCACCAAGGGGATGAACTCCAGCGGCGGTAGTGCCGTGGCTCAAATGGGGGGCATGACCACAAATCCCGGCTCCGCAGCGCTGAATGCCTCTTGGGAAATTGACCTCTGGGGCAAGACCCGCAAGGGCATCGAAAGCGCGGAAGCCTCTGCACTGGCCATGGAGGAAAACTTTAACAACCTCCGCATCTCCCTGATGAGCCAAGTGGCCGGGGGCTATCTCCAGCTCATCATGCTGGACGAGCAACTTCGCATTGCCCGCGAATCCGTGGCTTCCTACCGCGAATCTTTGGATCTCTTCAACAACCAGCTCGAAGGCGGCGTGGCGGACAAACTCCAAACAACCTCTGCCCAAGCCGCACTCTCCGCTGCGGAGGCTCAAATCCCCTACTTAGAAAGCCAAATTGCCGCTATGGAAAACACCCTCTCCGTACTGGCAGGGCGCATGCCCGGGCACATCCGGCGCAGTGGCAGCATGGAAGCCTTTGCCGAAGCCAGCAAGGTAGCCGCAGGCATTCCGGCAGATGTTATTGCCCGCCGCCCGGACATCCGCGCCAAGGAGCAAGCCCTCCGAGCCGCTAATGCGGATATTGGCGTAGCCATTGCCAGCTATTTCCCCAGCATCAGCCTGACGGGGGTGGCCGGCTATGCCACGGCAGACCTTCGGGAAGCCGTACAGGGCAAGCACACGGGCTGGGGCATAAGTGCCAGCCTCACAGGTCCCCTGTTCCAAGCCGGGCAGCTGCGAGCCAACGAAAAGATGAAGCGCGATGCCTTCCTTGCCGCTAAGGCAGAGTATGAGGAGACCGTGCTGAACGCTATGGCGGAAATCTCCACCACTCTGATTCAACGCTCCAAACTGCGCGAAATCATGAAGAAACAGGAGGAGGCCGTGGCGGCGTATCAGGAAAGTGTCAAACTCTCCAAAGCGCGCTATGCCCAAGGGCTTGCCAGTTACTACGAGGTGCTTACCGCCCAGCAAGGGCTTTTCCCTGCGCAAACTCAGCTTGCAGCCTACCGCTGCCAATATGCCGCCTGCATCCCCACGCTGTACACCCAGCTGGGCGGCGGCTGGCAGAAGTAAGTACCGCTCCGTACAGCTCAAAAAAAGCACCACTATCCGCCCCATGGGATAGTGGTGTTTTCTGTTAAATCTGCGGAGGGCTTACAGCCCCTCATCAAGCATCGAGAACATATCCATCTGGGTCACATCGGCCTCCTGCGCCATGGGCAAACCGGCTGCGCGGGAACGCCGGCGGCGCTCCGAGCGGGGTTCATTGCGAGCGGCAGAACTCATCTCCAAATGGGTAAGTATATGCTTTGCCCGCTCGATGATGGGTGCAGGCAGCCCCGCCAGCCGCGCCACTTGGATACCGTAGGACTTATCGGCAGGCCCGGGCAGCACCTTACGGAGGAAAACTATCTCCTCCTGCCACTCACGCACCTCCACATGCCAGTTCGCCACGGCCGGGTGGGTATGTTCCAAATCCACCATTTCGTGATAATGGGTGGCAAAAAGCGTGCGAGAGCCCAGCACATCGTGCAGATGTTCTGCCACGGCCCATGCAATGGACAGGCCATCAAAAGTGGCGGTACCGCGTCCTATTTCGTCCAAAATGACTAAGGAACGTTCGGTGGCATTGTTCAGGATGAGTGCCGTTTCGCTCATTTCCACCATGAATGTGGATTGCCCCCGGGCAATATCATCGCTCGCGCCCACGCGGCAGAAAATGCGATCCACCAAGCCGATTTCCGCGCTATCTGCCGGAACATAAGAGCCAATCTGAGCCATGAGAGTGATGAGGGCCACTTGGCGGATATAGGTACTCTTACCGGCCATATTGGGACCGGTAAGAATGAGTACGCGGTTGGACTCCTCATCCATCTCCGTATCATTCGGCACAAAGGAGCAATCCGTCTGCACCTGTTCAATAACGGGGTGGCGGCCATTGACAATGCGGAGCGAGCGATTCTCCAGCAAGCGGGGGCGGCAGTAACGGTGGTGCTGGGCTTTCTCCGCGAGGGAGAGCAGCACATCCGCCTCCGCCAAGGCATCGGAAGTTGTTTGAATGGCATCAATATAATGTGCCACCTGTTCCCGGAGGGCGCAGAAAAGCTCGTATTCCAATTGGCGGGCGCGTTCATCCGCCCCCAGAATGGTTCCTTCCATTTTCTTGAGTTCCTCCGTCACAAAGCGCTCTGCATTTGCCAATGTTTGCTTGCGCACATAACGTTCCTGCGGCACTTTGGCATAGTTGGAGCGGGTTACCTCAATATAGTAGCCAAAGACGTTATTGTAACGGATTTTCAGGGAATCTATGCCCGTGGCAGCACGCTCCCGGCGTTCCAAATCAGCCAGCCAATTTTTGCCCTCGCGGGAGGCGGAACGCAGCTCATCCAAACGGGCATCGTAACCATCTCGCATCATCCCGCCCTCCTTAATCGTCACTGGAGGCTCCTCCACCACCGCGCGGGAAAGCAGCTCCGTCAGCTCACTAAAATCCGACACCCGCTCCAGCAGAGGAAGAAATAATGGCTGGTGGTGAGCAATCGCACGCAAATCCTCCACAATATCCGGCAAATGGGAAAGAGATGTCCCCAATGCCAACAAATCGCGGGCATTCCCCGCCCCTTGGGAAAGGCGGGAAACAAGGCGTTCCATATCCCGCACGCCCTTAAAGGAATCCCGCAGCTCGGACATCAGGAATGGTTCCCGGAGGAATCCGGCAATAAGTTCTTGGCGGCGCAGGAGTTCCTGCATATCCGCCAGAGGGTGCAAAATCCAATCGCGGAGCTTGCGCGCGCCCATGGGGGTGGAGGTATTATCGAGCGTTCCCAGCAGCGTGTTTTTCATTCCGCCGCGCGCCTCCACCAAATCCAGATTACGGCGGCTGGCAGCATCAATCATCACGGCATGCTCCGTAGCCCGCAGGGAGAGCTTGCGCAAATGGTCCGTATTGCGGCGCAACTGGTGCCGCAGATAGTGCAGTATGGCTGCCGCCGCACCGAGTGCCGCCCCTAAGTGGGCACAGCCAAACCCCTCCAGAGAATGCACGCGAAAATGGCTTTCCAAGGAGGTTTTAGCCACCCCGGGAAGAAAGGTGTACGCATCGTACAGCTGGGTCACAGGAAGTCCGGGGAATTCCGCCTCCTGCTCTTGGCTAATGAGCAACTCCCGGGGATGTATACGCCCCACCTCCTCCGCCAAGGCCTCGCAGGAGCTAAAATCCACCACGGAGAATTCCCCCGTTGTGTGGTCTGCACAGGCAAGTCCCCAAGTGTTCTTATCGCGGTAACAAGCGGCGATAAAGTTATTCTCTCCGGCCTCCAGTAGGGACATATCCGCCACGGTTCCGGCAGATATGATGCGGGTAATCTCCCGGGGTACCAACTTCCCGGGTACAGGGGTGGCCATTTGCTCTGCTATGGCTACGCGCCGCCCCATTTTCACAATCTGCCCAATATACCCCTCCGCTGCGTGGTATGGCACCCCACACATGGGAATACTCTGCCGCCGCGTAAGTGTAAGCCCCAGAGCCGCAGAGCATTCCACTGCATTCTCGAAAAACATCTCGTAGAAATCCCCTAAGCGGAAAAAGAGCCATACATCGGACGGCAGCCCCTGCTTCATCCGCAGGTACTGGTCCATCATCGGGGTTAGTGCCGTGTTTTCTGCCATGCCTTCAATCTGAGGCTTTACTCTACCTTTTTCCCCTCCGCTTAGCAAGTCCAAAGTACCTCCATGACCCGACTCCTTCCCCTCGAAAAAATGAAAAAATAAAAAAAAACGGGAAAAAATCTTGACTTTTAAGTTAGGAGCGACTAACATCTCCTCCGAAACCTAGTTCTTACTAACAATGAATCAAACTTTTCAGAACCTGAAACTCAATCAGGTGAAAGTGGGTACCACAGTTAAAGTGGTCAAAGTTGAGGGAGAAGGTTCCTTACGCCAGCGTATTCTGGATATGGGGCTCACTAAAGGAGCCGAGGTAAAAGTACGCAAGATGGCACCTTTGGGCGACCCCTTGGAAGTAAGCGTCCGCGGATTTGAATTATCCCTGCGGAAGGCGGAGGCTGCCTGCGTTGTCGTGGCATAATTTTTACTCAAAAGTTAGTCAAAGCAAACATGAAACGTAAAATTGCACTGGCAGGGAATCCGAACAGCGGCAAGACCTGTCTATTCAACGAACTGACCGGAGCCAGCCAATACGTGGGCAACTGGCCGGGCGTAACCGTGGAACGCAAAAGCGGGCGCTTGGTGGCTCAACCGGAGGTAGAGATTCAGGATTTACCCGGCATATACTCCCTCTCCCCCTACACGCCGGAAGAAGTAGTCACGCGGCACTATCTTCTGAACGAGAAACCGGATATCGTCATCAACGTGGTGGATGCCACCAATCTGGAGCGCAACCTGTATCTGACCAGCCAACTGCTGGAAACAGGCTTACCCGTCATCGTGGCACTTAACATGATTGACCTGCTGAAGCAGCGGGGAGACAGCATCGACACCGCAGCCCTGAGCCGGGAACTGGGTTGCCCCGTACTGCCCATCAGTGCCCTGCACCATACGGGGCTTCAGGAACTGGTGGAAGCCATGACGTCCGAGGCGCTGCCGGCAGCACCGAAACACCTTTGCTACCCCCCGGCAGTAGAAAGCGTGCTGGAAAATCTTTGCGCACGTTACAACTGTAATCGTCTGCAAGCCGTTAAGATGTTGGAGAACGATGCCGACATGCTGGCCGACCGCAGCGTAACGGACCGCCACAACATCGAAACCGAACGTCTGCAGCTGGAGAAAGAGCTGGAGGACGATATAGCCTCCATCATCGCCTCCGGGCGTTACGATGCCATCACAGCCTTTATACCGCAGGTATTGAAACGCGCCCGCCAAACAGAAAGCTTCTCCAGCCGCATGGATGCCATCCTGACCCACCGTGTACTGGGCTTGGGCATCTTTGTGCTCATTATGTGGGGCATCTACTACCTCTCCATCACCACCGTGGGAGATTGGGGAACAGGCTGGGCAAACGATGTTCTGTTTGGGCCGGTGGTGGGCGGCTGGCTGGCCGGCTTCATCGGCAATGAAGCCGCCGGCGTGGAAAGCATGACCATGTTCAGCAGTGTACTGGCCATGTGCCTCATCTTCCCGTCCACCCTGCGACGCCTGCACGACTTAGGGCGCAGCGGAGCATGGCTGTATCTGGCACTGGCACCTTTCCTGCTGGAATATGTGTGCCCGCACCTTCCCGATGCGCTGCACCAAATTCTTATGTGGCTACTGCTGGGGGCAAACGCCGTACTACTGGGCGCCTGCTTATTCCTCCCCGGGCAAAACCGCATCAACAACTATGGGCTCCGCCCCCTCGGCATTTCCTTCCGAGGCATGCGCCTGAGCGGGCGTGCCAATCGCCGGGAATACCTGCTGTGGTTCATCGTGCTTAGTGCCGTGAGCTTTGGCACCGGCCTTCTCGGCACTCTTTGCTTGGATTGCAGCGCCCAGTTGAACGACCTCATCACGAATGGTATTGTAGCCGGTGTAGGTGCTGTGCTGGGCTTCCTGCCTCAAATGGCCGTACTGTTCCTGCTGCTTTCCCTGCTGGAGGATTGCGGATATATGGCTCGCGTGGCCTTCATGATGGATCGCATCTTCCGCGCCATTGGTCTTTCCGGCAAATCCTTCATTCCCCTCATGGTAGCCATGGGCTGTGGTGTACCCGGTATTATGGCCACCCGCACCATTGAGAATGAGAAAGACCGCCGCATGAGCATCATGCTTACCGGCTTCATTCCCTGCGGAGCCAAGCTGCCCATCATTGCCCTGCTGGGAGCCATTGCCGGGCAAGATGCCACCATGGCCACCATTGCCTATTTTGGCGGCATTGCCTCCGTCATTCTGGGTGGAGTCATGCTCCGCAAGACGCACATGTTTGCCGGGGGCTACACCCCCTTTGTAATGGAACTTCCCGCCTACCACATGCCCGCCGGCGCCACCATCAACCTGCGCGCCATGCAGCGCTGCCAAGCCTTCGTGCAAAAAGCCGGCACCGTTATCTTTCTGGCCTCCGCCCTCATCTGGTTTACCAGCAATTACAACTGGAGCATGAACTTCCTTAACACCGCCGAGAATGAGGAAGCTGTGGAACAAAGCATGCTGGCCGATACGGGCCGTTATGTAGCCCCCCTCTTCTCCCCCCTTGGCTGGGGCGATTGGAAACCCGCCGTGGCCACAGTCACCGGCCTGATTGCCAAGGAAAACGTGGTGGGTACCTTTGGTGTGCTGTACGGCACCGCTGCCCCCGAGCAGGAAGCCCCCGCCACCGGAGAAGCAGCCGAGGCGGAAGAAGACGAACTTCCCCGCACGGCCACGTTGCCCAAGTGCAACGCCCTCTCCGCCCTTGCCATGGCTGCATGGCACAGCACCCATGCGGAGGTGCGTGCCGCCCTTCCTGCCGAGGATGAAGGTGAGGAAGAAGAGGAGGACGACGAGACATACGGCATTGCCAAGGCCGTGGCAGCCACCGGCACATTCTCCGGCATGGCGGGGCTCTCCTTCATGCTCTTCAACCTGCTGTGTGCCCCCTGCTTTGCAGCATGTGGCGCTATCCGCCGCGAGATGAACAGCGCCCGCTGGACATGGTTTGCCATTGGTTACATGTGCGTATGGGCATATGTGGTCTCCCTGCTCACTTACCAGCTTGGCACATGGGTAACGCAAGGCAGCTTCGGCACCGGGCAAATTGTTGCATGCGGCATCGCACTGCTCATTGCATACATGCTACTGCGCCGCAACCCGAATACCCTCAAGTAAACACCCCTTCCCCAACTACCCTATAACCCCATTCCGTTCCGAACGATGCAAGACCTCATCCTTATTCTGATTCTCTTAGGCTTAGCCGCATGGGCTATCTGCACCATCATCAGCAAAAAGAAAAGCGGCGACTGCTGCCACGGCGGCGGCACCACCTGCGATGGAGGCTGCTCCTGCTGCTGCTCTCGCAGGAAAGCCGACGAGACTTCCCCTAAGGAAAAGTAATACCACCGCGCCGGGACTCTCTCACAAATAAACCATAACAATGAAAAAAACGAACATAATCGCAATGGCGCTGGCGGGCCTGATGAGTCTGCCCGTAATAGCAGCTACGCACTCAAAGCCTCAGGCAGGAGAACTTCTCCAGGGAATCAATATGTTCACCCCGGAGGATGGCGACCCCGCCTATAAAGTAAAAGCCAACGAGCTGTACGGCACCCAATGGGTCGTGGATATGGCTTACGGCTATTGGGGAACCGATGATGCCAACCCCGGCACCAATAACCATAATAACCTTTTCCTCATCCATGCGCAGTTGAATCAGAGACTCATCGAAGACTCCCTCAACGGCGGCACTTGGCTGCGGGCGGAATTCTCCGGCTCCTGGGGACTCGACAAGCGCTCCGCCAATAACGATAAAATCTTTGTCAACGGCTTCAACAGCACCTCCGGCCTCCATGCCGATGCCATGGGCCCCCACGATGGCGTTATCCCGGAGCTGGCACTCATGCACTATTTTGCCGGCAAGCGCGCCTGCATCATCGCAGGTATGGTAAACCTTACCAACTATTTTGATGCCGTAAGCATTGCCAACGATAGCTTTTGTTCCTTCACCAACGATGGCTTCGTCAACTCCACCATCCTGCCCCTGTACGATAGCAACCTCGGCGGCGTGCTTCAGGTGGAACTGAATTGCTCCAACTACATCATGCTGGGCATCTCCCGCAGCGGTGCGGAACCGGGCGATAATCCCTTCGATTCCGACAGCATTAACGGCTACGCCGTGGTGGCGGAATACGGCCACCTCTTTGCCGATGGTGCCGGTACCCTCCGCATCACCCCCTTCTTCACCCAAACGGATGAGGACGTGGACGGCACGGGTGAGCGCTCCCGCCGCAATGCCGGCCTTGTGTCCAGCGTGGAGTACAGCCCCTGCGATACCCTCACCGTTTACACTCGCGCCGGTTTTGCCGCCCGCCAATACCTCAGCAATTCTGCCGAGTTCTCCGTGGGAGCTAATGTGAAGATTATCCCCTCCCGCGAGGATGATTACCTGAGTATCTCCTACGGTGTGTTCAAAGGCCGCAATTCCCTTGCTGAGCCCACCGAAAACGAACGCGAGCAAGTGCTGGAGCTGATGTACAGCCTCCAGATTAACGATCACTTCAAAATCGTTCCCCACTGGCAGTTCATCATGGACCCCGCCTACGCCGATAAAAATAACGAAAGCATCTGGGGCGTCCAGACTGTGTTCTCGTTCTGAATCGGCTATCGTCGAATTTGTTGTGCTGTAACGTGTATGCAGTGGAGCCCGTCGGGGAGTCGTGTCCCCGGCGGGTCTCCTATTTTTACCCCCCCGCTCACAAAAAAATTCAAAAAAATAACTTGTGGGGGTTGACCTTGACAGAAGGTGTGGTATCATGTTCTTAAGTATGCATGCCGACCTTGAAAAACTAGTGAAAGCGAGCAAGATTCCGGCCGATTTTGCGGCCCGACTCGACCAGTTCTCTCCCGGTAAATATGTAATGCACCAGGACATGGGCGTAGGCAAAGTAGTTGCCTGGTCCTTGGCAAAGAACAAGATTAAGATTGATTTTGAAAAAGGCAAGACGGGGCACATCCTCGGCCTCAAGCTTGCCTTCAACCAGCTCACGCCCGTTCCTGCGGAGCATTTCCTCGTCACCTGCTTTGAGGAGCCGGCCGCCTGCGCCGCCCAAGCAGAAGGCAAGGACACCATGCTGGACTTCATCCGCATGGTACTCACCCGCAATATTTCCCTGCGCGAGGGCATTAACGATGTACTGCCCATGCTGCCGGAGGATTTGGAAAACTTCCTGAGCGGGCGCGTCATCCCGGAGGAAAACTGGAAAATCTGGTGGGAGAAAGCCCGTGCTGCCATGCGCGATAACCCCGGCTTCCGCCTGCCCACCAAACGCGGGGAATACATTGTACTCCGCAAAGCCACCTCCGCAGCAGAAGCCCTGCTGGACGATTACAGCGATGCCACCACACTGGAAGCCTGCGTGCGCATTCTGGACCAGGCCCGCACGGATGTACTCAAGGGAGAATTCGGCATCTTCGCCCGCTTAGTCAAAGCCATGGAGGACGATGTATCCCGCGGGCACACAGAGCCCCAGCACGTGCTGGAAATCATCATCATCCGAGATGAGCTGCTGGAAAGCCTTGCCCCCACGGCAGAGGACAAAGCCGCTATGGATGCCGCCCTTACCGCCGCCGGGGTAGAGAACATCACCACCTTGGCCGATAAGCTCTCCAGCATCACCTCCGAGGAAATCGTGGGCTACATCGGAGAGCTTTCCGCCATCCGCCAGCGCAAGGTGTACGAAGCCCTACCCGAAGCCATGGGCGATAGCTGGCTGGCATATGCCACGAATATCTTCCTCTTCGGCGGAGCCAAGGTAACCACTCCGGCTGCGGAATACATCATCTCCTGCGGCGCCAAAGAGCAGCTCTTCAACGATATCATCAACGGCATCTCCCGCCAAAGCCTCAGCCCGGATGTACTCATCTGGGTATGCCGCGAGCGCAACGGCGTAGCCAAGGAAGTGGTGGATAAAGCCCGCATGCCGCTGGGGGCAGCCATTATGAGCGCCATCGAGCGAGACAGTGCGGAAGGTGGTCCCAACCGCGCTCTGCGCCTGCGCAACCTCCTGCTGGACGACAAGGATTTGGCACCCGACTTGGTGAGCGGACTTTCCGAGCCGGAGGCACGTCCCTTTGCCAAGTCCCTGTACGATTCCTCCGTACTGCTGGATTTGGATCGCAACCTCCTGCTGGCCAACATGATGAAGATACACCCCGGCTTGCAGGAAATTGCCCTCAACCGCGTAGCGGGCAAGGAAAAGCAGAACATGTACGTTTCCCTGCGCTCCTACGCCGCCCGCAAGGCCGAGTACGAGGACATCATCAACGTGCGCATCCCCAAAAACAAACACGATTTGGAAATCACCCGCGCCGAAGGCGACCTTCGCGAGAACGGTGGCTACCAAGACGCCAAAGCCACACGCCAAGTACTTATGCGCCGCTCCTTGGAGCTTTCCCGCCTGCTCTCTCAGGCAGAGCCCACGGACTTTAGCGGTGCCACCTGCGAGCAAACCGGCATGGGCACTCAGGTTACCTTCTCCACGGCCAAGGGCAAGGAAGTGGTATACACCATTCTGGGCGCATGGGATTCCGACCCGGAAAAGGGAATCATCGCCTACAGCTCCAAGCTGGGAGCCAAGCTTCTGGGCCACAAGGTAGGCGACAAGCTGCGCCTGCCGGTAGAAATCGGCGGCGACCAAGTGATGATGACCATCAAATCCATTGCCCCCGCCCCCAAGGAACTAATTTACCCGGACGGGGAAATCCCGGAGGCCTAAGCACCACAGCTCAGCGCAAGGATTCTTCCGCGCCCGCACCTTCTTCGGAAGGAGCGGGCATTTCCTTTACCGGGCAAAGCACCCCGGCGGAAGCAAAGCCGAACAATGGAGCCAGCAGCCGCCCGGAAGGATCCGCCAGAGCATTATTATACGCCTCCGCCATGTGGTTAAACAAGCGTGTATACTGCTCCTGCTGGTAGCAGGAAAGATGCACCTGGCTACTGAGCTGTTGCAAGCGCTCATGGGCGCGCAGCAGAGGGCTATTTTCCACAGCCACCATCGAATCATCCACCACGCGGCGAAGCACCGCCTCCGCCCCGCCTACAAAACCGGGGGAGGCTCCCCAGTGGGGCTCCGGCGAAGCCCCCAGCGAGCGCTCCGAATCCGCTGCCAAACGCCGCAAACTTCGCGGAAGCATATCCCCCTGCGGCATAAGCAAAGCAAACACGGAAGCAAAATCCGCCAAACACTCATTGCGGCGGTGCGTAGCCGTTACCCATTGTTGCCACGCGCCGCACACCTCCCCACGCAAATGATTCAAGCGGTTAAACACGGCCACCACCCAAGCGGCCACCGCCACCAGCAACGCTGCGGATACAAGGTACTGCATGCAGGCATTTTGCGGCAGAAGAGCCTCCTGCGCAAGAAGATAGAGCCAACTGTTACTTGGGGAGCAAGCGCTGCACCAGCGTCTCCAGCTCCGCAGAGCCATAACAGCGCTCTGCATGCAGGCGCTCCGTTACCGAGCGCAGCTCCCGGCAGACCTGCCCGTATTCCTCGTGCCACTCCTGCATCAGCGGAGCCGCTGCCACAGCATCATCCACAGCGTAAAGCTCCATCTCCTCCCGGGCATGAACATAAGCCGCGCCATGCTGCCGCAAACGCGGCAGAGCCTCCTCCGCAGCAGCCGTACTCCCAATCCCCTCCAAAAGAGTACGGGCTCCCTGCAAAGCCGCGCGGCAGCGGCCGGCATACAAGCGCAGGCGCTGCTCCGTATCCGCTTTTCGCAAAGCATCATCACTAAAGCCGAGCATAGCGCAGCGGAAGCGGCTCATCTGCTCCCGCAATTCTCCGGCAGCATCCACCTGCTGCATAAGCCGCACAAGGCGTGCCTGCTGTGCCAGCGTGGCGTGGCGGAAATAGCTCATCAGCTCCGTGAAACCCGGCAAAGCCGCACACGCATGCCCGGCAGCCTCCAACTGCTTTAAAAAGGCACTACGCTGCGCCTCCGCCTTCTGCCTCAGCTCTGCGCATTCCTTCTCCACACGGCTAAAGAACAACTCCGGCATGCCGGGTTTCCCCATGGCCGCCTGCACCTCAAAACTACGGCACAAAAACTCATTATGTTCGCGAAACAACTCCAGCACACTGCGCAGCTGCTCCAGCTCCGCCTTGCGGCCGGCCACACGGCGGGCACTCAGAGCAGCCCCGGTCAACGCAGCGGCGGTACCCACCCAGCCCAAAACCTTCAAACCTAGCGATACGGACCTCACCGCTCCCCCTTCCCCGGAAAAAATTGCTGCACCAAAGGCTCCTGCACGGCGAAAAGCGCGGCACGCTCTGCGGGCTCATAATCCAAATAGCCATGCAAATGCACCAGCCCATGCACCATATAGCGGAAAAGCTCCTCCTTCCGGTCTATTCCGTGTGCCTCCGCATAAGACGCCGCCGTATCGCAGCTCACTAAAATCTCCCCATAGGGGAAAGTAATGGCATCCGTTGCCGTGGGATCATCCAAAAAATCGGCATGCACTGCGGCAATGGCAGCATCGTCCACCACAGCTATCTCCACTGTGGGCAAAGTACTCAACACATGGTCCGGCCCCGGCGGCATTTGCAACAGCACCGGCACCAGCACATTCAGTGCTTGTTCAAAGCGAAGCAGCAGCGACTCCTCCACCCAGGTGCCCTCCGCATTCAGATAAAGCTCAATCTGCGGTATCATTCTCCCCCTCCTCTCTCATGCGCCGTTTCCGCTCCTTTGCCGTGGCTCGAGCCTGCCGAAAAAAACTGCGAAATTGTGCCAGGCAGGCCTCCCCCAGCACCCCGCCCTGCACCGCACACTTATGATTCAGCGGAGGATTGGAATCCAGCAGGTTAATCCAGCCGCCGCAGGCTCCGCCCTTCGGATCCGGAATGCCGAACACCACGCGATCCGGGCGGCAATGCACCAATGCCCCGGCACACATGGGGCACGGCTCCTTGGTAACATAGACCGTGCAGCCCTCTAAACGCCAATCCCCCACGGCAGACTCCGCTGCGGTGAGAGCCAGCATTTCCGCGTGGGCGGTGGCATCCTTCAGGCTTTCCACTTGATTCCAGCCACGCGCAATGACTCGTTTATCCTTTACAATCACACACCCGCAGGGAACCTCCCCGGCTGCGCGGGCTTTTTCAGCCTCGCGCATAGCCAGTGCCATAAAGAGTTCATCCTCCGTCTCCATGCAGGTGGAGGCAATAGGGGCATTACTTAATCGTTACGCGGGGGTCGGAATCCAGAATTGCCTGAAGCTCCGGCCAGCCCGTCTCCGTCTGGTTCTGGAACATCTGCAAGTAAATGGAAACTGCCCCGGCGGGATACTCAGCAAACAAGGCATCCACCGCTTCCTTGAGCGGCTCCTCCTCCAGAGTCTCCGGCAGCACATCCACTACGCCGTGGCCATTGTGAGCAATACCCAGCTTCTCGATGAAGCTCACCAGCATCTTCTCGTGCTTACGGATGAGCCACACCTGCAGCAGGTGGTCGGCGATCGTCTCGGCGGGCTTCCAGGAGAGCATCTTCTTAAGCCAGGCAAACTGCTCCTCCAAGGGCTTCTGCTGCATGAACTGAGGACGCAGTTTCTTGAGGGCACTCAGCTCGCGCAGGGCTGCGCGGTACACACCGCGCTCCTGATTACGCATCCAATCGAGGAAGGCATTAACGGTCTCATCGTCAGACTTCTGAAAAATGGTGTAAGACTTCATAGTTTTGTTGTATGGGGAGAAAAGTAAATGAATGCTGGTAATAAATCACATTTGCCGGGCTTTGTCCAGCGAAACATCGGACATACTGCTAATTACAGATAACGCAGCCAGAGATACACGGAGCAAATGGCAATACCCATCAACATCAGCGGGAAAGCCACTTTAAAAAATCCCCAGAAGGTCACATTCATATTATGCTTACGAGCCAGCGCGAGTGCCACCACATTAGCACTGGCACCAATCACCGTACCATTGCCGCCCAAGCATGCCCCCAGAGAAAGAGCCCACCACAGCGGCTCCAAATCCTTAAAGCCCATGGCACCCATATCCTGCACCATAGGAATCATCGTTGCCACAAAGGGGATATTATCCACAAAAGCGGACATAATAGCACTCAGCCACAGCACCGTCATCGTCGTTGCCACCGGCTCGCCATGTGTTAACGCCATAGCCTGCGCCGCCATCCAAGAGATAATGCCGTTCACCTGCAAACCGCCCACCAGCACGAAAAGCCCCACGAAGAAGAAAATCGTGGTCCATTCCACGCGGCTCAGCACCACTTCCAGCGCGCGGTCGTGGTGCGGCATCGTAAGCAGCAGCAGCAGGGATGCCCCCGTCACCGCAATCGTGCCGGATTCCAAGCACCAGCCCGGAATCTGCCCATGGCAGCAGAACAGGAAAATCGTTATCCCCAAGGTAAACAGACAGCGGCGCAGTAGCGGCACACTGCGGATGAGCCCCTCGCGTTTAATATTCATCACACGCTGGTGATTCCGGCTCTTTGCCGCAGCCAAATCCTTCCGGTAGATATAGAGCAGAAGAGCTATCGTGAGCGCAAAAATGAGAATGCAGGGCGGTGCCAGATTCACGATAAAGGAGTTAAAGTCCAACTCCTTCACCTTACTGGCAATCATGATATTGGGTGGGTCGCCAATCATCGTGCAGGTACCGCCGATATTGGAGGCAAAAATCTGCGCAACAATAAAGGGAACGGGCGATACCTTCAAATCTCGCGTCAACGTGAAGGTGATGGGAACCGTAAGCAGCACCGTCGTCACATTATCCAAGAAAGCAGAGCAGCATGCCACCAGCACGGAAAGAGAAATCAACAGCGCCACGGGGTTCCCCTTTGTCTTCTGCGCCGCCCACACGGAAAGATAACGAAACAGCCCGGTCTTGCTCAGCACCAGCACCTGAATCATCATCCCGATCAACAATGCCAACGTGTTAAAATCCACATGGTGAATAGCCTGCTCCTGCGTAATCACCCCCGCCAGCACCATCATCATCGCACCAAAAAGGGCAATAATCGTGCGATGCACCTTCTCGGAAACAATGAGACCATATGTAACTATGAAAATAATGAGAGCTGCGTTAACGTGGTAGGACATAGGACAAAAGCTTTTTTCCCTAAACGCGCCCATGCGCGCATAGCGGGGCGGCAATTCTACTCCGACCGCCTCAAAATAGCAAGCATTTTCCAACGGATTTTCTCGGCATGCTCCAAAAGCTCCCAATGTTAGACCTTACTCTTACTTTCCGCGAAAATTTAGCTTCACAAAAGGATTAAATCCGTGTAGAATATCCTCAGAGCTATGGCTATTCAGATGCAAAAAACCCTCGCTAAGTGTGCCTCTATTGCAGGCACAGCCCTGCACACAGGTAACTCTGTGAAACTGACCATCAAACCCGCAGAAGTGAACACGGGGTTCAAGTTCCGCCGCATAGATTTGCCGGACAAACCATTCATTGATGCCTCTGCCGCCAAGGTTCAAACCGTAGAGCGTGCCACCACCCTGGCGGAAGGCTCCGTCAAGGTTCACACAGTGGAGCACATCCTCTCCGCCCTCACCGGCATGGGGGTAGACAACGCCATTATCGAGATGGACTCTAACGAACCGCCCATTGGCGATGGCTCCGCCGCACCCTATGTGGAACTCATCAAACAAGCCGGAATAGTGGAGCAGGAAGCCCCATGCAAAATCTGGGAAATCCGCGAGCCGATGATGGTGGAAAACAAGAACGGCTCCACCATCATCATCATGCCGGCTCGCCACTTCCGCATCTCCCTTACCGCCGTGGGACCGAATGGCCGTGTTACCCAGTATTTCGACTCCGTCATCACCCCGGAAAACTACGAACGGGAATTGGGCAACAGCCGTACTTTCTGCTTTTACGAGGATATCCAGCCCTTGCTGGAAAAGGGGCTCATCCAAGGCGGCACGCTGGATAACGCTGTTGTCATCAAGGGCGAGGAATATCTCTGTGCCGGCGGCCTGCGCTTCCATAACGAATGCGCCCGCCACAAAGCCATGGACCTCATCGGCGACCTCATCCTCAACGGTCACCGCATCATGGGGCACGTCATTGCCGTCATGCCCGGTCACGGCATCAACACACAAATGGCAGCCAAGATGCAGCGCAAGTACGAAAGCATGGAAGCCCTGCGTCCCAAACCCTTTGTGCTGCCCTCCGGGGATGCCGTACTGGACACACCGGAGGTCATGAAACTCCTGCCGCACCGCTATCCCTTCCTCATGGTGGACCGCATCCTCAACTTCGAAGGAGACCGCAAATGCATCGGCCAGAAGAACGTAACCATGAACGAGCAATACTTCCAGGGGCACTTCCCGGGGCATCCGGTCATGCCGGGGGTACTGCAAGTGGAAGCCATGGCGCAGGTGGCTTCCATCCTTATGCTTCGCATGCCGGAAAACACCGGCAAGCTGGGCTACTTTATGAGCTGCGATAAAGTGAAGTGGCGCCGCCCCGTGGTACCGGGCGATGTTCTCATCATCGAAACAGAGCTTACCAAGATGCGCGGCAACATCGGCATCGCCACCGGTCGCTGCACCGTCAACGGCGAAGTCACCTGCGAAGCCGAACTCAAATTCATGCTTGCCGATGCCTGAATTTCGCCCCTAACGCGAAAAAAATCCGCAACAGTGCTTGACATACACGGATTTTAGGGTATCATAGCTCACCCGCCGTGGTCGCGAAAGCGATTCCGAGAACCACTTCACAACACGAAAAGCAATTATGAGCAAGAGAACATACCAGCCTTCCAAGCGTTGCCGCAAGCGCCAGTTCGGTTTCCGTGCCCGCATGGCCACCAAGAACGGTCGCGCCATCCTCGCCCGCCGTCGTGCCAAGGGCCGCAAGCGCCTGCTGCCCAAGGGTGCAGAGGTGCATTACAAGCGCCACATCATCCAGCACGGTTAAGCCCAACGCTGTCTGCCGGGAAAAGGCGGGTGCCGCAAGCCCCGCCCCGGCGGCATGAAATAACGCCCTGTCCACCGATGCAGCTGAAGCGGTGCCACACCATGAAACGAGCCTCCGAGTTCGCCATGGTACGCGCGCAAGGCTCATCCCGAGCAGGGCGTTTTCTTATTTTCAGCACACTCCCCTACCCGGAGGAAAACGCCGCCGAGCGCACTTCCCGCTTTGGCATCATCACCACCCGGCGGCTGGGGCATGCCGTAGTGCGCAACCTACTGCGCCGCCGCATCCGGGAGATACTGAGGGCGCATGGGGATACCCTCTCGCAAGGGCGCTACGTCGTCATCATCCCCCGGCACACCGCCGCCACGGCCACATACAGCGAACTGGAGCAAGACTTCCTGCGCCTGCTCAAGCGGGCGCACCTTCTGCCGCCCACCCCGCCGCCATGCTGAAACGCATCGTCATCCTGCCCGTTCTCTTTTACAAGCGCATACTGAGCCGCCCGCTGCACCTGCTGGCAGGCCCCATGGCAGGCTGCCGGTACACCCCCAGCTGCTCCACATACTTTATCCAAGCCGTGGAAATACACGGAGCCCTCAAAGGCACCCTGCTGGGGCTGTGGCGCATCCTGCGTTGCAACCCGTGGGGCGGCTGCGGGGAGGACCCCGTACCCCCGCCCCGCCGCTGGTGCAACCGTTAATTTTCAATCATACTATTTACTAACAACTATTACAAAAACACATATGGACAAAACTGCATGGTTCGTCGTCAGCCTCTGCATCGCCCTGCTGGGCCTGCAATGGTACATCAACGACCAGAACGCCCAAGAGCAGGCTGCTGCCACCCCGCCCCCGGTCCAAAGCACTGCCGCCACCCCGACCACAGCCCCTGCCGCCACAGAGGCGGCACCCCTTCCTGCCACCGCCCCGGCCGCCAAGCCGGAAACCATAGCCACCCTTACCACCCGCGATAGCGAAGGCAAGCCCGTGGCCCGTTACAGCTTCCAAAACGTAGGCGGCAGCATCTCCGGTGTGGAAATGCTCGGCAAAGTCATCAACACCGCGCGGGAAGAACTCAACAGCACCGATGTACGCATCAACGCCAACCCCGACCACGGCATCGGCACCCTGCTCTTCGGCCTGAGCAACGACCGCGCCCCGCGCTTCGACACCACCACCTACACCCTCATCCCCGAGGCCTGCAACGATAAGCAAGTAACCCTCGTGGGCCGCTGCGGAGAACTCATCATCCGCAAAACATACACCCTCAAACCCTTACAGCAAGGAGAACGCACCGTAGAAGGTAACGCCTATGTGCTGAACCTCAAGGTGGATGTGCAGAACAGCTCCGGTCAAACTCTGGATGCCCGGGATTGGGGTCTCTATGCCGGCGGCATGGGCCAAATCTCCTCGGATGAGTTTGCCTACTACACCTACTACGTCAACCTCGTGGATGGCAGCTTCGAGAAGCACGCCCCCGGCGATTTCCGCCCCTGGTTCGGCAAAACCAAAGAGCGTTGCTACGAAACCGGTCTCGATAACATGGAATGGGCAGGCCTGATGAACCAGTACTACGCCACCATCATCAAACCCGACAAAGCCTCCGCCAACAACGCCTTCTACGCCGCCCCCACCCAGCTACCCCTCCAAGTGACAGGAGAAAAAACCGAGCATTTGGAACTCGCCCTCGGCCTGCCGGATTTCTCCCTCGCCGGCAAAACCGCTGCCATGCACGGCGGACAGAAAAACTTCTCCTTCGACATCTTTACCGGGCCCAAGCTCAACCTCATGCTCGACGACATGACGGATAACTTCCGCATGATTGACCGCGTGATGGACTACGGCATCTTCACCATCATCAGCTACCCCATGAACTGGATCATCAACGTCTACCACGGTTGGTTCGGTAACTGGGGCTGGGCCATCATCGCCATGACGGTCACCATCCGCCTCCTCATCTGGCCGCTCTACCGCAAGAGCTACACCAGCATGAAGCGCATGAGCCTCCTGCAACCCAAAATGCAGGAACTCAAGGAAAAATACCCGAACGACCCCCAGCGAGTCCAGATGGAGATGATGAAGCTCTACCGCGAGTATGGCATCTCCCCCATGGGTGGCTGCCTGCCCATGCTGCTCCAAATGCCCATCTTCTTCTCCTTCTTCTGGGTACTGCAAACCGCTGCCGAATTCCGTGGCGAATCCTTCCTTGCCTGGGTGAGCGACCTCTCCCTCATGGACACCATCTTCACCATCCACATCCTTGGATTGGACATTCCGGTGAACGTGCTGCCCATTTTGATGACGCTCTCCACCATGCTGCAAATGCACATGACCCCCGCCACCGGCGATGCCACGCAAGTGCGCATCATGCGCTGGATGCCGCTCATGTTCCTGGTGTTCTGTTACTACTACCCCAGTGCCCTCGGCCTGTACTGGACCACCAATAACATCATCTCCATCATCCAAACCCTCATCATCCGCCGCCTTCCCGCCCCGGAACTCGTCAAACCCGTGCGCAAGAAAAACGGCAAAAAGAGCTTTATGGAACGCATGATGGACGCCCAGCAAGCCGCCATGGCAGAGCAGCAACGCCAAGCGCAAATGCGCAACGTGACCAAAAAATAACCCCCCGCACGCATTCGCGCCATATCCCCTCCCCCATCGGAGCCGCCCCACCACGGGGGCGGCTCCCTTTTTGCAGTATAGACTAAAGCCGGGAAGGCTTCAAGCAATTGAACCGCAAAACAGAGTTTCCCCCTCCGGCAGTCGGAAAGCCGGCGCCGTGTTCAATCCGGCACTATTTTCGGGTGTACGCGTCCCTTTAAGCAACCTTTGCACAACTTCTGTTCACACGGGCAGGATTCCCCACCGAATTCCCCTTCCCCCCCTTTTTTCAGCTCGGAGATTTCACACCGCTCGCAGATCGAGTCAATTATAATTTGAGCAAAATCTGATTTTTTCTGAAAAATCGATTTTGTAGTTCGGCATTGCCCAAATTTGGGCAATGCAGTAGCTGGACTTGGGAGAGGGGGAAGTGCATTGCCATGGAGTAATGCAACTCATCCGGACGCACACTGTGAAACTTATTACACTCATAACACCAACATTCAACAGCCTCTATTTCTAGAATGGTTTGTTTTTCCCCCACGGACAAACCTCTGATTCGTAGATGATAGCTCTGGTGAGGTGAAAGAGTTGCTTTTCTTGTCTTGGGACAGAGCAAATAGCTTACATCCTCGAATTTATACTTGATAGAGAGCGTGTTTTTCGTATACCCAACCGCGTAAGCTGACCATCCTGCTATCGGTAAAATCTCGTTTATTGTTTTCACACCTCATTCTAACGAGATTTATGCAGGGTGGTCAGCTTTCTCTTTTGTTACAAAATCTGACGCAGCGCCGTTTTTACTTTCTCCTGCGGCGAGCAAGCAACCCCGTTAACCCCAGCAGGGAAAGGGTGGCGTTGGTGGGTTCCGGGACGGCTAAAGGTATACCCCATTCGGTACTGACTGCGGGATTGATGGCAAAGAGATTGCAGATGTAGACATTTTCCTCCTCCGTGTACCAGTTGCTGTCGGGCGTGTCGATATACAGCTTATCATCGCGAGTCGTGACGTCAACCACATACAAACCGTCCTGCCCGAAATTGTATTGACCGTCATCAGAATCAGTCAGCCACATGCGGGAGATGGCATTCGTGCTGTCATCATATTCAATTCCCCAGAGCGTGATGGCGTGGCCTAAACTGGCGGCATCATCCGTAATGCCGAGCCCTATGCCACATCCCTGCAACACGAGCGAGATGATGTTATCGGATGTTACGGTGAGTCGATAATCCACACAGAGGAAATCCCACAAATTGGACTTGGACATTTCTTCTCCATACTCCCCGTAATAATAGCCTTCAAATGCGGGTAGCACAGAGGTGTCGTACTGTTTGAAAATCGAGCGGTCTTCCTCATCATCACTGGTGGGAGTGTAGACTCCGGTCAGCCACCATTGAACAGCGGCATGAGGATCCCCGCCGATATCATCTATGACATTATCCTTATATGTTGCCCAGATGCTATCAATATCGTTGGGAACTCCGGCAGGTGTCCGGTATTTATCCTGCCACCAGGCAATGAGATTGGATGCTGATGCCGCCCAGCATAAATAATTGTCTCCGTCTTCGGCGGCAGGATTCACCTTATTGGCATCATACCAACCGGCTGATTGACTAACACCATCCACCCAGACCTGCGCGGCTGAGGCGGTGGAGAGAGCGGCAGAACAAGCGAGAAGAAAGAAAACCGAGAGTTTCACACCTGTTCAAGCTACCACGTTCCTCCCGAATGTCAATAAAAAATGGCGCTGCGTCAAATTTTAGGGGTCTGTTTCAAATCTGCTGGTAGAAAGAATGCCCGGTTTTGTGCTTTCTTTGG
>CAYSYD010000006.1:0-36962 GCA_964435145.1 uncultured Akkermansia sp. | reverse complement strand
GGGGCGGCGGGCGTATTTGCCCTGCGAGCTGGGGGCGGCATTGGGCGGCACTGCACCGTGCGGCGGGCTGGGGCAGCCCGGCCCGCCCCTGGCGGCAGGATGTGCTGCGGCATACTTTTGCGAGTTACCATTTGGGGCATTTCCGCAGTTACACGGCGCTGCAGTACGAGGTGGGGCACCGGGATGCTTCCCTGCTGCGGACGCGGTATGTGGATTTGCAGGGGGTGGAGGAGACCGAGTTTTTTTGGAGGGAGGGAAGAGGCGGATGCTAAAAAACCCGCCCCTTGGTGAGGGGCGGGTCGGAAGGAAAGGGGAACGGGGGTAAGCCGCATCAGAAGTTGATGCGGTAACCCACCGTGCCGTTGAGGTTGATGTAAGCATCGCGGATTTCGGCGGAGGCATCGAGGAAGATGGAGCCGCCTTCCTGACCGACGGGGATGGTGAGACCCACACCGGCTTCTGCGCCGAAGGCACCCAGCTCTGCGCTGTTCACCTTGGCGGAGCGAGTGCCATTAAGGAACTGCACTGTGCCTTCGCCCTCGGTATCACCGGCATCCAACTTGGCCATGAGTCGGGCTTCGAGGATGGAGGTGCGGTTGTAGATGCTTTCGCCGATGATGGTCTGGATGCGGGCACCCAGGCCGGCGGTGAAAGTGGTGTAGGTTTGATCGTCCACCTTGAGGCCGGCATCGCTGCCGGTTTCGCTGTAAGCACCCACGGAGCTATGGCGGAGGCTAAGGTTCAGGATGGGCTGCAGGCAGGTGGAGGCGTCCTCGTTGAGGGCGAAGACACGGCCTACCTCGTACATAAGGCCGAAGGCCGTACCATCCGTGTCACCTTGGGTCTTGTAGGAGCCGCCGTTGTAGCTCACGGTGCGGTCGAGGCTCATATCCGCCAGGCCCATGGTGGCCACGAAGGTGTGGGTCCAGGCGCTGGCAGCGTAGCGGGCAAAGGCGGAGACGTAGTAGGTATCCAGGTTACCCTCTGCCTTGTCCGGACCATCGGCTTCCAAATCGCCGTACATGGCGGTAAGGGCCATACCGAAGGTGAATTCCGGCGTGCAGTCCACATCGAAGCCGACGGTACCACCGTAGGAGTTGAGGGTGTAGCCGGCGGCGGTGCCATCGGAATCCATCTCGGAGTAATCGCCTTCAGCGTTAATCCAGGCGTTGAGGTAGGGCATATCCTCGTTCACCACGCTCTGGTCCACCCCCATGGTGGTGGTGCGGTTGCGGATGGCGCGCATTTGGCGCTCCACATCGCCGGAGAGAGCCACGCTCATGATGGCAGTGGAAGCGCCTGCCACGGCGGCTGCGGCTTCATCCGTCACGGTATCGGCATCCACGGCATCCATCAGGCGGCTCAGGTCGGCGTATGCGCCGGTGGGGTCGGCCTGCGGGTTGCGGGAGACGAGGATATCGTCCAGCAAGGAGGCACCGGCTGTGCCGTTAGCCGTTTCGGTTTCGATGCGGCTGCTGGCATAGGTGGTGTTGCGGTCTACCTTCACCACGCCATTCTGCACGGAAGCATTGGCGAAGTACTTGTTGAGGGCATCGCCCACGAGGGTGACTTCTGCGCCGGAGGTGTTGCCATTGCCGAGGATGGCAAGGGTATTGCCGATGCGGTCCACATCGAGGGTGGCATCGTCGCCTTCGGTGCCGATGGTTACCTTCGTGCCGTTGGTCAGGTTGAGTGTACCATCGATGACTTCCACGCTGCCCATGGCCAGTTCGTAGCCAATGAGGTTGAACTTGAGTTCGCCGCCCTTCATGGAGGAGGCTTCATCCAGCGTGAGGGTGGCATCGGCCGTGCGGTTCAGCACCACGGTGGCGCCGGTGGTCTTAATGGCATCCATGCGGGTGGAAGTATCGTAAGCCAGTGTGGCTGTACCACCGGAACCGCTCAGCGTGAGGCCATCCTTGGGTGCCAAAGTCTGGCGGCCACCCACCATGGCTACCTCGGCATCCGTGTATGTGCCGGAGAAGTTGCCGGCAGGCACATCGGCGTTGCCGGAGATGATGAGCTTACCGGAGAGCTGCCCCACACCTTGCAGAGCGGAGGTGCCGGCAGTACCATTCACCACGAGGGCGGATGCGGCATCCGCCAGATTGATGGTTCCGGCATTCATGCGACCGTCCGCCACCACTGTGGCACCATTTTGTGCGGTGAGGGTGGTGAAGCTCTGCGGTCTATCGGTATTCACGGTGAGGCAGAGTCCATCTGCCTTGACCTCAACACCGGAGCATTCCTGAGTGTTCCTCAGTTCGACGAGGTCTGCGGCATCACCCACAAGGGAGAGAGTCTTACCCTCCACACCGGTGAGGTTGTTGATAACGAGACCATCCGCATCGGCGGTAAGGGCGGTCAGGTCGATGGTCTTATCCGCATCCACATGTACTCCGGCCATGCCATCCAGAATGCTGTAGTAATCCTCCACCGGTGTGGCGGAGTCGGTGGCTTCGATGAGGAGGCCGTTCTCGGACCACTGCTTGGAGGTGTGCCAAGTATCGGGCGTGTCGGATTCCACGGTGAGATTCAGCTTGCCGTTCTGAGCGGTGGCGGTGAGCTTCTGGCTGCGGTTCTCGTAGAGGTACTTCTGCCATTCCTCGTTGGTATTCACCACGGTGTTGACGACATCCAAGCCGTTAGCGGCCTCGATGACGGCGTACTCTGCGGCGGGCTTGCCGGGAGTGGCAGGTACGAGGGCATCCAGCACGAGCGTAATATCCCCGCCTTCGGTGGCAGCGGCAAGGGTATCCACCGTAAGCACGGTCTTAGCGGCATCCAGCGCGCCGATGTGGAGTGTATCCGTGGTGATGGAGGTGAAGGTGTTGCCGGCGGTCTTGAGGGTGACTTCCGCTGCGGTGAGGGTGCCGCCCTGCGTGGTGGCATTGTTCAGGGTGAAGGAACCATCCACGGTAAGTTGGCCGGCATTGGTAAGGGTGTTCAGCACCACATCGCCATCGATGGAGACATTGCCATCCTCCACGCCGGAGGTGGTAACAGCATCCACAATCTCCAAGCTGCCGGCGGCGGCACCATCCGTGCCGACAAGACCACCCAAAGTGCCCTTGTGCAGCAGGAGTTTACCATCGTTGGTAATGCTTACGCCCTCGGCATCCATGCTGCCCAGGATGTGCAGTTCTCCGTTCTGCGTAATGGAGAGAGCGCCATCCACTGTGGCATCCGTTTTCACGGCGGTTATGTTATCCACCGCAAGGGTGCCGCTGTTCACCTGCAATTCGTTTACGGTGAGCACATCGCCCGTGAGGGTATATGCCTGCGTGCCGGAGGAGGCTTTCGGATTCACCACAAGGGTGGAAGCGGAGGCGGCGGCATCCACGCTTACCGTGCCGCTGCCCTCGCCGGAGAGCCATACGTTATCCCCTTCACCTGCGCCCAATTCGGACCAGACTGTCTCCGTATCCCATGTGCAGCCCTTCTTGGTAGCCGTTACGGAGAGTTCCGTGCCGGCAGTGTTCCAGCCGAGGCTCACATCGTACAGCTTAGCCGTCTCGGCATCCACGCCCGTAAGGGTGGGAAGAGCCGTGCTGCCATATGCCGTACCCAGAGTAATCAGCGTGCAGCCGGCTCCGTCTTCCGTGGCAAGAGAGCTCAGGATGTTCGTCACGTCCACAGTGGCATCGGCCATGGTCATGCTGCCTGCGGTGATGCCGCTCTCCATGGTGTTGAGGGTGAGCGTGCCGCCGAGGTTGAGGAGACCCTCCACATTCAGCGTGGCATGGGTGGGCGTGGTGCCGGCTACACCGAGCGTGAGCCCGCCGGAGGTGGCAAAATCCGCCACGGAACTCGCCCCGTTCAACAGGGTGAGTGCGCCCGTAGCCGAGATGCTGCTCCCCGCAGCACCGGTAAGCGTGTTGAGCGTGGTGGCAGCTCCCAATTCCACCTGCGTACCTGCGGTGACGCTGATGCCGGTGGCATTGATGGCGGCGGTGGTCTTTACAGTGGCGGGAGTGGCCATGGTGGAGTCATCCAGCGTTATCTGCAAGTTGCAGCGCGTGCCATTAGCCAGCAGGTTATCCAGAGCCACATTCAGGACAGATGTTCCGGTGAAGCTGAGTTTAGTCTCGCTGCCGGTGGCCTGAGTGCGGAAAGCACCCGTCCACCGGGAGACATCGCCGGCAAAGATGTAACTCTGCGTGCCGCCGGTGGAGGTGGAGCGCACGATGGAGCCGCTGCCGGAAATTGTTCCGTTCAGGGTGCGGGTATCGCCTGCCCAGCCGTTATTCAGCGTCCAAGCGGCGGTATTTCCCTGGTCCGCGAGCTTGATGTTGACATCGTAGCTTGCTCCGCCGGAACCATCCGCCTGACTCGTGTAACCGCTCACGCCGCAGAGTTCCACGGTGGAATTGGCGTTACCAAAGGAGTCCAGACTCTGCCCGGCAAGGGTGCTGCCGGTCAATTTCACCACACCGCTCCAAGTGGCATCCAAGCTCACGCCGGAGCCCAAATCCCTCTCATTGCCAAGGTCATATATGCCGGAGCCGGAGAGGGTGAGTGTCTTACCCGAGATGCCCTCTGCCACGGAGATGGCACTGCGGGCAAGGGTGACGCCGGAGGAGATTTCCAGAGAGCTGTTATCATTCAACACCAAACCATCAGTAAGGGCGGAATCCAAAGCGGAGGCCAGCACGAGCTTGCCGCCGTTGAGCTCCAGAGAGGTGGCACCGGAGAAAGCGGTGCCGGCATCGTAGGTGACGGTTCCGGTGTTCACCCAATACCCGGTACCCTGCTGCTCACCTCGTACGGTAACGATGCCGTTGTCATAGCTGACGGCACCGGCGGCGCGGGTGGCAGAATCCGTAGTCCAGGCGGTAACGCCATTGGTGTTCAGCGTGCCGCCCTCGGCCACGGTGTAAAGAGCCGTGGCAAACTTGAAGCCGTTTCCGCCATCGGAGTAGCCCACGCCAGTGGTCTGCTTATTGAAGCCGGCGGTCTTGAGCGTTACCGTACCGGAGAGGGTGAGGGTACCGTTGTTGGTAATCGTGCCGGCCAGGGTGGAATCCGTAAGGGTAATGGAGGCGCCGGTATCCACCGTGGTGGCGCCGGTGCCATCTGCGGCTGTACCGCTGCCCACGGTGATGCCTGTGGCTCCCCATGTACCCTGAAGAATAGTGCCGGAGATGGACTTGGCGGCACCGGTGGTGGCAATGGCATTAGCTCCGGAAAGCTCCAGAGAGCCGCCCGTAATGCTCACACTACCGGCACCGCTGATGGTGGTGGTACTCAGCTCGCCTGCGGAGCTAAGGGTACCCCCTACGGAGATACCGCCTTCCACGCTTACCGAGGCGCTCTCAGCAATGGAAACATCGCCGGTGACCTCCAGTTGCTCGCCGGTGAAGTTGTACTCACCGCCGGAAATGGTGGCGGATTTGAGAACATCATCCGTGCCCACGGCAATGGTATCGGCGTTGCCATCGGTGTTAGCTCCGAAGGTGATGTCGCTGCCGTCCTCGTAGCTACCGCCCTGGTAGTTATTATCGCTCAGGCTGCCATCGCCGCCATTCCAAGTCAAATCGGGGGTGGCGTTCACATCCGTGAAGCTGATGGTGCCGTCCGCATTGAATTTCCAATCCGTACCCAGAGCCAAGGTGGCGGAGGAAAGCATACTCTCCGTTAGGCTGGTAAGGTTGTGGGTACCGGTTCCCGTCAACAGGGTAATCACTTTTTCATCGTCCCCCGCACCGGCCACGGAAGCCATGCCCGTGAGGTCCAGCACCAAATCGCTGCCGAAGGTGAGGGCTCCGCCATTGGCAATGGATTCTGCCAGCATGACACTGCCACCCAATGTGACATCCCCCGCCAGAGTAAGAGCGGCGCCATCGTTGACAGTGAGACCACTGAGTTCCAAAGAGGAATACCCGCTGCGCACTAGGCCGCTAAGATCCGTGGCGGAACTGATGACGGCGTTGGACACCTTCACCGTACCGGTCCAATCCCCGGAAAGGATTTCCTGGGAGCTAAGCGCGGTGGTATTGCCGATGGCGTAAGTACCGCTGCCACCCAGATAGAGGATTCCGTTCTCGATGGTGGTGCGATTGAGGGTGACATTGCTGCCCAGATTCAAGCGAGCGGAGTTTCCGGTCTCAGCCCCCACGCGGATGAGTCCCACATCCACGATGCCGGGGGTACTTCCACCGGTAACGGTAAGATACCCGCCATGGCGCAGGGAAAGAGTACCCTCGCCGGTAAGGGATTTCACTTCGCTCACGTTGTACTCATTCGTACCCACGATGAGGTTGGTACCGGCAGCCAATTTCACATCCACCTTGGAGAGGTCGCTCTTCTCGCCCACGAATTCCACGCTACCACCCTGCACATCCAGCGTACCGGCGGAGAGGGCATCCGTATTGCGAAGGAAGAAGACAGAATCGACACCACCGGTCTTGGTGAGAGTGTAACCGTTGAAATCAATCGTCGTATCCCCGTACTGGCTACCCACCATGCGGATGTTACCCGTAGTGTTCACCTCGGCGTTACCTTCGAGTACAAGGGCGGGGAGAGCGCGTTGACCTCCGCCCGTGTCTGCACCGGAGTTAGCCAGCACGGCGCCTCCCTGCAGCTTCACTTTGTAGTAAATCGGCCTTCCGCCCACATCCAGCGTGGCACCGTTTTCTACGATAATGTAGCGGTCCACCTCGGAGTTTTCGAACCAGTCCAGCCCGAAGCAGCCGCCATCGCTTCCGGCTTTGAGGGTATAGCCACTCTTGATGGTGACGTTACCGATGAAGCTGCTATTGTTATCACTGCCGGAGATGATGGTGCTATCGCCCTCTGTGGTAATGCTCAGGGGCATGGTGGCACCGGCGATAAAGGCACCGCTGAGGCTCAGCATGGCATCGCCCTCAGCATTGGTGATGTTAATGATACCATCCTCCGTGTTCGTAATCTTATCCAGATAGGTGGTACCACCCTCCAAATTCACAGTGCCATAGTTGGTCACATCCTTGGTGAGGTTGCTCTCTGCATCGATGTTGAGCGTACCTGTCTGTGTGACATAGAAGAGGGCGGCGGAGGTCATATCCGCATCCTGCGCATCCCAAGTAACGGCGTTGCCGGCTTCTGTTACCCAGTAGGTGGTGGTATCATCCTCAGTAATGTAGAGGCCACCGCCCTCAGTACCCGCAGTCTGCACCACATCCCCCAGTTTTACCGTAGCGTTGTTAAGGGTGACCGTGGCTCCGCTGATGAGGTAGTAGTTTGCCTGGGCAAAGCCATTCTTTCCACCAAGGGGAGCAGCTTTAAGCCCCTCCAGAGAGGTGAGGTTAATGGTGTTTGTGGCACCAAAGTTCACCGTTGTACCGGCGGCACCGGCAAGGGTGGAGGTGATGTTCAGCACAGCGTTATCCTGCGTGGTGAGGCTGCCGCCTGCGGCAAGGCTGAAATCGCTGCCTAAGGTGGAGGTGCCACCCAGATTCAGTGCAGCACCCACTTGCACAGCACCGCCGGTCACATTCAAGCCGCCTTTCAGGATGAAGCCTTGGTTGAGTACCAAAGTACCATCGCCGGTCTTGCTGATGACGGAGCCATCCCTATCGCTGGTAAAGGTGGCATCCTCAATGGTGAGGGAGCCGTCCGTCACATTCAGGGTAAGCGTGTACCCGCCGTTAATGCGCAGGCCGCCTTCGATGCGGCTCGTGCCGGCGGAATTGATGGTGGCACTCTCAATGTAATGCAGAATGCAAGGATGGGTGGTGGCATCCTCTCCGGTACCGGTGATGGTACCATTGTTCAGGGTGAAGGTTGTGTTAGCGGATACGGTCCAACGGTTCGCACCGATATCCAGCGTACCGCCATCGCTCACGGTAATGGTCTGCGCGTTGTTCTGATTTTGCTTATAGATAATGTGGTCGCTCTGGCCTTGGGAGGCAATGGTGAGCTTACTACCGGCACCGGTGATGGTGATGTTGCCTTTGATGGAGCGGTTATCGCATGCGGTAAGGGAAAGCTCTGCGCCATTATCCACCACCAAGGTGGTGCCGGCGGCAGTCTTGAGGTGTTCCAACGTGGTATCCACGGATACCGTGGTGCTTCCGTTGCTATCAAGTGTACCCACGGTGTGGTCTTCCGTACCGCTGAACGTAAGGGTGGCATCCGGTGCCACCAGCACCGTCTTGCCGGCCATATCCTTGTAGGTATCGGTGAGGTTCACGGTGGTATTCACGCGGAAGATAGCTTTATCCGCATCGCTAATTTCACCGGCAATTAAACCGTCCGCCAAATCGCGGATTTCGCCGCCCACCGTTACTTGGGAAATGGTGGAACCCGCACCCACCACGCGGTAGCCTGCGGAGTTGGCATAACCATCCGTGGTGCTGCTGCCGTAGCCCGTGTAGCTGCCCAATTCGTAGAAGGAGTCCATGTTCACGCCTTCTGCCAAAGCCAAGGTGGCGGAGGCGCCATCTGCCACACTCACGGCATTCTTGAGGGAGGAGGAAATGGTGAGGATACCATTACCTGCCAGTGTAAGGCTGCCGCCATCCCCCGTCAAGGTGCCGGAAAGGGTAATATTCGCCGCACCGGAGTAGGTCTTGGCATCCACATCGTACACCGCCAGTTGGATGGTGGTACCGCCATTGATTTCCACGGCTTTAGTGGCAGTCCACCCCCCGGCGTCCAGCGCGCCCAGCGTGGCATTCGTGAGGCTCACCTTGGAGGCATTTGCATCGTTGGTGGAGTATACACCGGAGACACCCAAGTTCAGCACACCGCCATCAACATTGACGGTGGAGCCATAGCGCTGGCGGATACCCTTGGCATTCACCACGCCGCCGTTGTTAATGTTGAGGGTGGCGGCGCCATCATCGCCCATGCCGAGTTCGGTATACAAAGCGCGGAATTCAGCACCGGAATCCACCAACACGGTGGAGCGAGAGGTGGCATTATAATACCATGCCCAGTGAGCGAAGCGAACAGCACCTGCGCGATCCGCAGAGGCGACATCGCCCGTGATCTCCAGCAAGGCACCTTCCGTAATGTTCAAAGCGGAGGTTCTTGAGATGCCGCTGTTGGACATAATGAGGCTGTGCGCCGAAACCTGTGCCCCATCCGTGATAGTTACGGTGCCATTGCCAATATTAATGGCCGGAGAAGCAGCGTTTTCCAAAGAGCCGGGAATAGTGAGCTTAGTATTCTCCCCGGAGATGGCCACCACCTGATTAGCCGTATCCACGAGCAGATTGGAGGAAAGAGCCATATTCACGCCGGAACCGCCGGAAATAGTTGTGGTACCGGCGCCGGTGCGAGCCATGGTAAGCTCCACATCAATATCTCCTGCTGTGGCAGCATTCGTGATGTGGAGGGCACCACCGCCGGCGGAGGTGAGGGATACCTCGGCACTTTCTGCGAGGACCATATCCATGGCCGCCATATTCAGCAGGTTGAAGTAGAAGTTCTTATTGCTGTTAATGGTAAGATTGCCGGTAACGTAATCCGTACCGGCGGCGATTTCGCTACTGCAAAGTACGGAACCCGTACCGCCTTGGATGGTGCCGGAAACATAAGTGTAATCTCCCGTCACTTTCACGATAACGCCATCGGCCAAGGTGAGGTTGGAATCCACGGTAAGGGAATCCAACACTTGATTCGCAGAGAAAAGAATGGTACCTGCACCATGGAGAGAGAGGTCGGAACCGGAGGCGAGAGTGGAGGCTATCTCCATGGTGGCACCGGCACTTGCCCAAAGACCGGGCAACGTAATCGAGGTACCGGAGGCACTGTTGAGGGTAAGAGTGCCGGAGCTTACCTGCAAGCCCTGAATGGAAGGAGATTCGCTAAAGACAAAGGTACTGCCGGAGGCTGCAGCAGCAGCTTTCAGCCAGCGGTCGTTTTCGGCAATATCAGCCACGGTGGAGGTGGTTTCTCCCAGCGTCCAGGAAACGGAGGAGAAGGTATTATTGCCTGCGGCGAGGGTGGCAGACCAAGTATCGGCCTCCACTACCTGCAAGCCGGAAAGGGTGGCGCGCTTGCCGGAATCTCCCATGGAAACGCTTTCCATGTGAATGTTCCCGATCACACCGGTAACGATGATGCGGTTGTTATCAGAAATCGTGGCGGAGGCACTCAGGGTGCGATCGCCCCATTCGGTGTTGCCCTGCACATTTGTACCGCCCACATAGCTCGTGCCATTCACCAGTACCGGAGTGTATTTGCCACCATCACCGGAGAAGTAAAGCACCACATCGGAGCGCATGAAATCGGTACTCAGATCAATCACCCATTTATTACTGGCGGAGAGGTCCAAGTATGAGGACTGCATCTGGGAGGTAAGCGTCTCGTTGCGCACGGCATTGTTGGAGCCCCAGGGAGCCTGAGGAGCCACCAGAGTAAGCGTGCCGGCTACATCCGCACTTTCACTCTTGAGAAGGTGGCTGCCATTCACTGCGGCCTGGTTACCTACAATGTTGTTCCAACGGGCAGAGGTGGAGCCGTTGACGGGCTCCGTGGCATCTGCTGCAATAGGTTCATCGGCCGTACCGAAGTTCACGCTGATGATATCAGCACCTATGGTGGTGGAGAAGCACACCGCAAAGGTGGCCATAAGCGCAGCAAAAAGCCGCTTGGGGAGGTGTAATTTCATAATGTGGAAGGTAAGTTTGAAATGGTTCAAGGGGACATGGTACCCCTAGCTATACCATGCCAGTATACCCCCTCCCTCCCTGATGGCAAGCAAAATTTTCCGCTCCGCATGGTTTTTCTGCATACCGCATTCCGAAGGGGAAGCGGGATTTGCTAGACAAAGCGGATTTCGCGTGATAGAATACGCGCGTATGGCACGAGCAAGCTTTACGGAAGAGATGGCAGCCAAATTGGGGCTGGATGAAGAATGGGTGATTCCCTACGGCAGAAATAAAGCCAAGGTAAGCCTTGATGCCCTGAAATCCGGGCGGCAACCCGGGCGGCTTATTTTGGTGAGCGCGCTGACACCCACCCCCGCCGGCGAAGGCAAGACCACGGTCTCCATCGGCTTGGCTCAAGGCTTGCAAGCCATTGGCAAGCGTGCCTGTTTGGCTCTGCGGGAGCCTTCCATGGGCCCGGTGTTCGGGCGCAAGGGCGGAGCCACAGGCGGCGGTGCCTCCAGCATTGTGCCGGGGGATAGCATTAACCTGAGCTTCAATGGGGACTTCCCGGCCATTACCGCAGCGAATAACCTGCTGGCCGCCGTGCTGGATAACGCTCTCTTTTACAAGACCACCCGTCTGGATGCCACCAAGGTAACCTGGAAACGCGTGATGGATATGAATGACCGCTCCCTGCGCAACATTGTGGTGGGGCTGAATCGCAATGGGGTGGCGCGCGAGGACGGATTCAACATTACCCCGGCTTCCGAGATTATGGCCTGCCTTTGCCTGGCGGAGGATTTGGACGACCTGCGCCGCCGTATTGATAACATTGTTATCGGTTTCACGGCGGAGGATGAGGCGGTGTATGCCAGCGAACTGGGGGTGACGGATGCCCTGCTGGCTATCCTGCGGGATGCCATCCAGCCGAATCTGGTGCAGAGTTTGGAAGGAGTACCCGCTTTTGTGCATGGCGGTCCCTTTGCCAACATTGCGCACGGCTGCAACTCCGTGATTGCCACGCGCATGGCTCTGGCCTGCGGCGAATACGCCGTGACGGAAGCCGGATTCGCCTTCGACCTCGGCGCGGAGAAGTTCTTGGATATTAAATGCCGCCAAAGCGGACTTTCCCCGGATGCGATTGTGATTGTAGCCACCATCCGCGCGCTCAAGATGCACGGCGGCGTGGATAAGACTGCTCTGGAAACCCCGGATGCCTCTGCGGTAAAACGCGGGCTGGCTAATCTGGCAGCTCATATTGAGAGCGCCCGCCTGTATAAACGCCCCGTTACCGTGGCCATTAACCTCTTTGCCGCCACGGATACGGAGGAGGAAATTGCCGAGGTGCAGGAGTTCTGCCGCGCTCAAGGCGTGGGCTGCGCCGTGGCCAACGTGTTCGGCCAAGGCGGAGAGGGCGCCAAGGAGTTGGCCCGCACCGTGGTGGAAAGCATTGAGGCCGCTCTGCCCCTGCCCCCCTTCCAATGCCTGTATAGCTTGGAGCAAAGCGTGCCGGAACGCATGAACACTATTGCCCGCAGTATTTACGGAGCCGATGGCGTGGTGCTTACCCGCCCCGCCCAGAAAAAACTGGAGCTGATGCAGAAGAACGGGCTTACGAATCTGCCCATTTGCATGGCCAAAACGCAGAACTCCCTTTCCGACAACGGAGCCCTGCGCGGCCGCCCCACGGGCTTCACCGTCACGGTGCGCGATTTCGAGATTGCCAATGGTGCCGGATTCCTCGTGGCACTGTGCGGGGATATTCTGCGCATGCCGGCATTGCCGAAGGTTCCCTCCGCCTGCGATTTCCGCGTGGCAGCAGATGGCACCATCAGCGGCATGAAAGGCTAGCTCGCCCTGCGGCTTATGCCCCCCTTATTCACCTGCTCTGCTGCAAGCTTGCAGCAGAGCAGGTTTTTTCTTCTGCCGGGTTGCCGAAAGCCCCGAGCGTGAAGGAGGTACTTGCCCGCGCGGCCTATGAAGCGACACCGCATTCCCGTTTGGCACCTCGCCTGCTCAATGCGCTTGAATACTACGAAAAGAAGCTCCTGCCTTCTCCGGAGCAGGAGGCGAAAAATTCTCCAAAGTAAAGTAAACTCTATATAACGCATATACCATTCACCGGCAGAGGGTTACAGAATATATTAACAGAGTGCAAACCCTTGCAGCATGCTCACCCCGCGCGGGAAAGAGTACATCTTTCTCCCTAATCCACTCACTAAGAAAGAAAAAGTTTTTGACATTATGTATTTTCTTTTCTTGCATTATGCTCCGAAATGAGGTATATGTAATGCCGTTCGAGATATTTTTATGAAAAAAGCACATACTACTTATTCGCCGGAGGCTAAGCTGGAGATGGTTCTGAACATCATGAAGCGCAAGACAACCATCCAGAAAGTGGCTCGGGAAAACAACATCGCCGCCACGCTCATCTCCCTCTGGAAGAAGCAGGCAGAAGATGCCATTTTGGAGCGCTACAGCAACCGCCGCCATAACCGCCGCAAGGCAGAACCCGTTGAGAACGAGTCCCCCTCCGCCCTCCGCATTGCTCGCAAGGAGGCACGCATCGCTAAAACCCGCGCTTCCCGTTTGGAGGCTTCCCTCAAGACAGCTAAAGAGCGTGTAGCCACGCTGGAAGCAGCTATCCAGCAACTTGCTGCCAGCCTCGATTGCAAGGTGGTGAAGAACCGTACCCCGCGCAGCAAAAAGGCTTAATGCCCCGATTCCATTACCCAACAAGGTAGATACCCCACACAAGCTGCCATACCGGCAGCTTGTGTCAGTATTTTCAGAAAAATTGAAAGGCACCCCCGCCTTCAATCGTATACAAGGGAGCATGGGGAATGTATGCCCTCCCCCAATAGAACAACATGAATATTTTCCACACATGGCCCACCCGCCTGCGCGCCGCAGGAATGGTGGCTCTTACAGCTCTCGTCTCCTGCACATCCGTAAGCCAGGCCGTGCCGGATTATGATATTATCGGCAAGCAATTCTCTCTGGTGTTGCAAAATGCCCACTTTTCGCGCGAGCGTTTCTCCCCGGAGATGTACGAGCGCTTTCTGGAGAACTATGTGCAGAGCTTGGATGCCCAGCACCTCTTCCTGACGCAGGAGGACGTGGCCCAACTGCGAGCCAAGTATGCCTCCAGCTTCGGAGATTACCTGCTGGCAAACCAAACCACCCGCTTGGCGGAGGAGTTGTATGCGTTCTATTCCGAGCGTGCCCTGCCGCGCATTACTCAGGCGGAGGAGCTGCTGCGCCGGCATGCTAAAGCCATGCCCGCTTTTGATTCGGAGCGCACGGTTCCGCGTTCCCGCCGCAAGACGCCCCGCGCAGCCAATACCGCAGAGCTGGACCAAGTGTGGAAGGACCAAGTGGAGGATATGCTCCTGACCGAAATTATCCGCCGCGAGAATGTGGCCAAGCTGGCAGCGGCCAAGGGAAAACCGGATCCCAACGCCAAGGAAATGAGCGTGACGGATAAGATGCTGGCACGCCTCAAGCGCATGCGCAACGATATCCAGGAAGCCGACCGCGAGGATATGGTTTCCCACTTGCTCAATGCCGTGGCACATGTGTACGACCCGCACAGCGATTACATGGGCGCCCGGGAGGAACAGCGCTTTAAGGACATGATTAAGGCTTCCATTGTGGGCATCGGTGCGCGCCTTCAGGCTGCGGACGATGGTTCCACCACGGTGGAGGGTATCGTGAAGGGCGGTCCCGCCGCTAAAAACGGTCAGCTCAAACTCGGGGATCACATTGTGGCCGTTTCCCAGCATGGGAACGACCAGTGGACCGATATTATGTTCCTTTCCATCGACAAGGTGATTGACCTCATCCGCGGCCAAAAGGGCAAGCCCGTGCAGCTCCGCGTACACGATGCAGATGGCGGGGAGGAGCGCATCATCACCATTGTGCGCGATGAAATCCCCATGTCCGAAGAACTGGCCAGCGGCCGTATCGTAGAAATGTGCCAGCCCGCCACGGATAAGCACCCCGCCCGCACTTACCGCTTGGGTATTCTTACCCTGCCCTCGTTCTACATCGATTTGGATGCCGGAGAGGTACACTGCGCCGCCGATGTGAAAAAAATCCTGCGCCGCATGAAACAGGAGGACGTGCAGGGCATCGTGCTGGACCTCCGCTTCAATGGCGGCGGCTCTCTGGACGAAGTGCGGAAAATGGTGGGCTTCTTTACCGGAGCCGGCCCCGTGGTGCAGGTGAAGGATTCCCGCGGCCATGTGGAACGCCTTACCGTAAGCGGACGCCCGATTTTTGACGGCCAGCTGGTGGTACTCATCAACAAACTGAGCGCCTCCGCCTCCGAGATTTTTGCCGGCGCCATGGCCGATTACGGCCGCGCCGTCATCGTGGGAGATGAATCCAGCTTCGGCAAAGGCACAGTACAGGTGCCCCGCAGCTTGGCGGATTACATGCCCTACTTCTACGCCCGCGAGGGATGCGGAATGATTAAGGTAACCACGCAGAAATTCTACCGCGTAGGCGGAGCTTCCACCCAGCTGCGCGGCGTAAGCAGCGATATTGTACTGCCCACCCTCACAGCCGGATTCCGCATTGGCGAGGGAGAGCATGATTATGCCATGCCTTACGATGAGATTCCCCGCGCAGGCGGCTATGTGAAGAGTACCCGCATCTCCTCCATCCTGCCGAAACTCATGGCTCTCAGCAAGGCCCGCACCGATGCTGATATGGACATGAAGTACATGCGGGAGGATATTGCCCGCTCCAACGAACGCCAGGAGAAAAACAGCGTATCCCTCAACAAACAAACCCGCCAGGAGGAAAGCGCCACCCTGCTCACACGCAAGAAAGCCATCGATGCCGAACGCAAAGTGCGCTACGAACAAATGGCCCGGCAGGACAAAAAGAACCTCACCATCTACCGCCTGAATCTGGGCGATGTGAAGGCCGATACCCTGCCCCTTGCCTCCAAGGAGGATAAATCCGAGTTTATGGACGAAGCCAAGGACCCGGAGGATGAACTGGCAGAAACTCCCGAGTACCCCTCCAATCTGGACCCGGTGCTGCGCGAAAGCCTCTTCATCGTGCGCGATATGATTGATATTCCCTAAGTTTTTTCTGTTAGTTAGTGAATGCAAACGAGGAGCCGCCCGGTTTCGCCGCCGGACGGCTCCGCTTTTTGCCCCTTTTTTGCTCCGCATGCCGGCTAAAAGGAGAATTCCTTACCCAAAGCATTCCATTTTATGCTTGACTTAACTCCACCTCTCCGCTAGTGTATAGTCGTAAGTTATGAAAGAACGTCGCATTGTCATTACCGGTATGGGTGCCCTTTCTCCTCTTGGCAACAGTGTGGAGGAGACTTGGGAGGGCATGAAGAACGGGCGCTCCGGTATCGCCGAAATTCGGAATATCGATTCCAGCGCGCTGAACATCCACATTGCCGGCGAGGTGCGCGGTTACGACCCGGCACCGCACTTTAAGAAAGACCCCAAGTCCGTACGCCGATGCGACCGCTTCGAGCAGCTTACCATGGGAGCCGTGGATGAGGCTCTGGAAAACTCCGGTCTGGATTTGGAGAAGGTGGATAAGACCCGCGTGGGCGTAATGATTGGCTCCGGCATCGGCGGTTTGGGAATTCACGGCGATGGCTGTGCCGCCCTGCTGCAGTCCGGTCCCCGCCGCGTGAGCCCCTTCTGCATCCCCTACATGATTACGAACATGGCCTCCGGCATGGTGAGCATCGAACACGGCTTCGGGGGCCCGAACATGAGCATTTCCACCGCCTGCGCCACGGCAAATCACTGCATTGGCGAGGCATGGCGCATCATGAAGTTCGGCGATGCGGATGTGATGGTTTGCGGTGGTGCAGAGGCTGCCATTCTGCCCGTAGGCATTGCCGGCTTTGCCAACATGAAGGCTCTCTCCACCCGCAATGATGACCCCGCCACGGCTTCCCGCCCCTACGATGTGGACCGCGATGGTTTCGTGATGGCGGAAGGTGCCGGCATCATCATTCTGGAGGAGCTGGAGCATGCTAAAGCCCGCGGTGCCAACATTCTGGCAGAGCTGGTGGGCTATGGGCTGAGCGCCGATGCCTACCACCTTACCTCCCCCATGCCGGATGGCGAAGGTGCCAGCCGCTGCATGGATATGGCCCTGGCTCACGCCGGCCTCAAGCCCACGGATGTGCAGTACATCAACACGCACGGCACCTCCACCCCCTTGGGCGATATCTGCGAAACAAAAGCCATTAAGAAGAGCTTTGGCGAATACGCCAAGAACGGTCTGGTGGTAAGCTCCACCAAGTCCATGACGGGGCACTTGCTCGGCGCTGCCGGTGCTATTGAGCTGCTGGCCTGCGTGAAGGCGATTCAGGATAACTTCGTACCGCCCACCATCAACGTGTTTAATCAGGACCCAGAGTGCGATTTGGATGTATGCCCGAATGTGGGACGCGCCATGAAAGTGGATGTGGCCCTGAGCAACTCTTTCGGCTTCGGTGGTCACAACGCTTCCCTCATCGTGAAGCGCTATGCGGAGTAAAGCCCGCTGGCGAACCATCCCTGTACTTTGTTCAGGCATGCGGCGGCAGGGGGGCACCCCGCCGCCGCCCTGTTATCCCCCTCTCCCCCCCCCATGGATTCTCCCACCCCCACACCGGATGCCCCCACCCCGCGCGCTGCGCTGGGCAGGCGGGATGTGCTGCTGCTGCGCTGGGCAGGGCTGTGCATTACAGTACTGGGGGTGGTAACGGTGCTTGGGTTTACCGGGCTACTGGCGGAGTTGGAACTGGAGCAAATACGTTTTCTGGGGGGGCATCCTTTCTATATTGATGCGGAAGCAGCACAGGTTTCCCTGCTGGAGCCGCAGGGGCTTTTTCTGCTCTGCGTGGGGGTGTGCCTGTATTTGAATATGCTACTGCTGCGGGAGAATGCGTTTTCCCGGCGCTTGCAACTGGCTCTGTTGTTTCTATTAGCCTTAGGGCTGCCCGGGCTGCTGTGCGTGCTGTGGGATGGTGTACTGAATATGAGCGCTCCCATGCTTTGCACGCTGCTTTGTTATTCGGGCAGTGAGCTGCTGCACCTTTTTCCCCTCCCCGCTCGCCGATGAAAGCACAGGATTACCCCCCGGAAGTGCTGGAGCTGCTGGCCGCCCTCAAACGTATGCCGGGGGTGGGCAGTAAGGGGGCAGAACGCTTGGCACTTTGGTTCCTGCAGCAGGGGCGCAACGAGGCGCAACGCCTCGCGGCGGCACTCTCCACGGCCGTCTCAACTGTGGGCTACTGCCCCTGCTGCGGCTTCTTCTCCACGGAGGGAAAACTCTGCACGGCTTGCGCGGATACCACGCGCGATTCCTCCCTGCTTTGCCTCGTGGAGCAGCCCACGGATGTGCTGCCCATTGAGCGCTGCGGTATCTTCCGCGGGCTGTACCACTGCCTAGGAGGCAAAATTTCCCCGCTGGATGGGGTAATGCCGGAGGATTTGTCCGTGGAAAAACTTTTGGAACGCGTGCGTGCCCTCCCCGGCTGCGAGGTGATTCTGGCCCTGAGCAGCGATGTGGAGGGAGAGGCCACTGCCCTCTATTTAGCGGAGCAGCTTGCCCCCCTTCCCTGCAAGGTGAGCCGCCTTGCCCAAGGAATGCCCGCAGGAGCCGGACTGGGCCATGCGGACCCCATCACCCTGATGCGCGCCCTCCAAGGACGCAATGGCTTGCTCTGATGCGCCGCCTCCCCCGCCCGGTGCGGAGGGCTTGACAATGCAGCCATTTGTCTGTATACTCCCGCCCGTTATGGAGAACCAGACGACCAATATCGACCTCTCGGCGCTCGACACGGAAGCCATGCGCTCCCGTCTTTCCGAGCTCGGGAGCTATCTTTGACCTCGCAGCACTGGAAGAAAAAGTAGCGGAGCTGGATGCCCGCATGAGTGCCCCGGATTTCTGGGATAACCCGGAGGCCGCCCGCACCCTGATGAATGAGGTAAACCCCCTCAAACGCCGTCTGGAGCAATACCGCGCTCTGGAAAGCGGATTGGAGGATGTGGAAGTGGCCCTCGAAATGGCGTCCGAGGAGCCGGACATGGCTGCGGAGGCTAAAAGCGAATACGATGCGTGGGTAAAACGTCTGGAGGAATTCGAACTGCTCACCCTGCTCAACGGAGCCCACGATGATGCCGGTTGCTATGTAACCATCCATGCCGGTGCCGGCGGCACGGAGGCGTGCGACTGGGCAAGCATGCTGCTGCGCATGTACCTGCGCTACTGCGAGCGCCACGGTTTTACCACGGAGATTATGGAAAGCACGGATGGCGATGAGGCCGGCATTCGCTCCGTGACGATTAAGATTGACGGCGAATATGCCTACGGCTACCTGAAGAACGAGCGCGGCATCCACCGTTTGGTGCGCATGAGCCCCTTCGATTCTGCCGGCAAGCGCCATACCTCCTTCTGCTCTCTGGATGCCACCCCCGATATTTCCGACGATATCGAAATCGAGGTAAAAGAGGCCGATGTGAAAATGGATACTTACCGCTCCGGCGGCAAGGGCGGCCAAAACGTGAATAAGGTGGAAACCGCTGTGCGCCTTACCCACCTCCCCACGGGTATCATCGTAGCCTGCCAAACCCAGCGCTCCCAGCTCCGCAACCGAGAGGAAGCCATGCGCATGCTCAAGGCTCGCCTCATCCAGCTGGAGGAAGACCGCAAACGCGCCGAAGCCGACCGCCAATACTCCGAAAAGGGCGATATTGCCTGGGGCAACCAAATCCGCTCCTATGTATTCCAGCCCTACCAAATGGTGAAGGACTTGCGCACCGGTTTCGAATCCGGCAACATTCAGGACGTGATGGATGGCAATATCGATGGTTACATCGAGGCCATGCTCCGCCACAATGCCAACCAATAACGCCCCGGCTTAGCAAGCATGCTGCGCATTGATGTACTCACCCTCTTTCCGGAGATGATTACCGGGCCGCTTTCCCAAAGTATTATGGGGAAGGCGGCGGAGGCCGGCTTAGTGGAGGTGCGGGCACACCAATTGCGGGATTGGACGCACGATAAATACCGCCGCACGGATGACTACCTGTGCGGCGGCGGCCAAGGCATGCTGATGAAGTGCGAGCCGATTTTCGAGGCCATTGAGGAGCTGCGGCAAGAGCATACCAAGGTGATTCTGATGACACCACAAGGGCGGGTATTCTCCCAGCGCATGGCGGAGGAACTGGCAGCCCCCTGCACGGAAGGCGGGGAGGCACACTACATTATCCTCTGCGGACACTACGAAGGCGTGGACCAACGGGTCATTGATACGCTGGTGGATATGGAACTTTCCATCGGGGATTATATTCTGACAAATGGTGCCATTGCCGCCGTAGTGGTAGTGGATGCCATCGTCCGCCTGCTGCCCGGAGCCTTGGGAGATGCCCGCAGCAGCGTGGAAGAATCCTTCTCCAACGGACTGCTGGAAGCTCCGGCCTATACCAAGCCGAATGTGTTCCGGGGCATGGAGGTGCCGGCCGTATTCCTCTCCGGCAACCACAAGGCTATGGAAGAGTGGAAACTGGAACATTCCATAGAACGTACCCGGAAAAATCGCCCGGATTTGTATGCGGCTTGGGTCGCTGCCCACCCGGAGTACTTTGCCCCCAAAAAACGCAAAAAAACACGCCTCACGAGCTACAAGCCACGCCCCGCACAGGAGCCCCCCACGCCGCCCCAAAATTAAGGGCGGCTTTATTTTTTTTGAAAGAATCCATCTTTGTGCTGCGTATATTGGGGTAATATGATGTTACGCAGCTCCGCACTGATTCTTTCACTCTGTCTGGCCGGCACGCTTTTACCGGCAGGTGCCCGCGCACAGGAGGCTCCTGCACCGGCAGAAGCCGCTGTTTCTCCTGCGGTTTCGCATCCCTATTGCGATTGGGAAGGGATGTACCCGCGCTGGTCCCGTCTTACGCCGCAGCAAGGCTTGCAGGATGTTCGCTACGGCATGCAGCTGGCACGCAAGCGGCTGGAGGTCCTCTGCCAAGTAAAGCCGGAGGAGGCTACTTACGATAATACCTTTGCCGTACTGGAGCAACTGGACCGCGAGATGAACCGCGCTCAAGTGCTGATGTACCACCTTAGCTCTGTAATGGACCATGCGGAGCTTCGCCAAGTGCAGGAAACGCTGCTGCCGGAGGAGACGGAGTTCTCCGCCTCCCTTAGCTCGAACGAACGCCTGTGGGCAGTTATTCGCCATGCGGCATCCCGGCCTTGGGTGCGCACGCTTTCTCCCGCCCGCCAGCGCTATGTGCAGCAGGTGGTGGATTCTTTTAAGGACAGCGGCGCAGATCTCCCCGCCGATAAAAAAGCCCGCAAGGTGGAAATTATTAAAGAGCTTTCCCGCCTTACCCACCAGTTTTCCAAAAACGTACTGGATGCCCGCAACTCCTGGCAGTTGGTCATTACCCAAAAGAGCGAACTGGCAGGGCTGAGTGAATCCTGGCTCAACACGGCTGCCGCCGCAGCCCGGGAAAAAGGCTACGGCACGGCGGAAGCACCTAACTGGCTCATTACTCTGGATGATACCAGCGTGCTGGAAGTGCTGAAACATTGCGATGTGGAGGAAACCCGCCGCCTGTGCTGGCTGGGGCGCGCCGGTATCGGCAGTTATGCGCCGCACGATAATGCACCCATTGTGGCACGGGTCATGGAGCTGCGCCAAGAGCTGGCCACTCTGCTGGGCTTCGGCACCTTTGCCGATTTGCAAACAGCTCGCCGCATGGTGGGCAGCGGACAGAATGCCCTCCACTTTGTAGACGATATGATGCGCAAGGTAAAGCCGGCTTTTGACCGCGAAGTGGCGGATTTCCTGCAATTCGTTTCCGAATGCAAAGGGCACAAGGTAAGCAGCATCAAACCCTGGGAAACCACTTATTACAATACCCGCTACAAGGAGGTGCGCTTCCAGTTCGACCAAAATGCCCTGCGCCCCTACCTGAGCTGCGAAAACGTGGTGCGCGGTATGTTCTCCATCTACCAAAAGCTATACGGCATCCGCATTAGCGAGGTACCCTCCGTATGGCTGCTTCCCGGGCAGGAACTGCCGGAGGGCATGGCGGAGGTGTGGCACCCGGATGTAAAGCTCTTTGCCGTACACGATGCCGCCACAGGGCAGCACCTCGGCTCGTTCTACATGGACCTCTTCCCGCGGGATACCAAGCGCGGCGGTGCCTGGGTGCTGGGGCTGGATTTCCATGGCTATGGGCAGGAGGGCAAACCGCATTCCCCGCATCTGGGGGTGCTTGTCGGCAACCACCCCATGCCCACGGAGGATAAACCCGCACTCTTTACCCAATATGATGTGACCACAATTTTCCACGAATTCGGGCACATGATGCACTGCATGCTCAGCCATACGGAGCTTACCTCCCATGCCGGCACCGGTGTGGCTTGGGACTTTGTGGAGCTGCCCAGCCAGTTGCAGGAGAACTGGACCTGGATTCCCGAGGGTATTACCACGTATGCCCGCCACTGGCAAACCGGGGAGCCCATGCCCCAAGAGCTTTTGGAAAAATTACAGAAGACGCGCTACACCATGCCGGCCACGGATAATATGAACCAGCTGTGCATTGCCAAACTGGATTTGGAGATGCATATGTTCTACGATGAAAAGTTCAAAGGCCGGCCGCTGGATGAGGCTTCGGCGGAGCTGTTGGATCCGTGGCGCATGCCTTTCTCCGCGCAGATTCCCTCCATTATGCGGAATCTGGAGCATTGCATATCCGGCGGTTATGCCGCAGGCTATTATTCCTACAAATGGGCGGAGGTGCTGGCCGCAGATGCCTTTACACGCTTTGCCAAGGAAGGGCCGCTCAATCCCGCCACGGGGGCTTCCTTCCGCAAGGAAATCCTCTCTCAGGGGGATAGCCGCCCCGCCGCAGAAATCTTCCGCAACTTCATGGGGCGCGAGCCGAACCCGGATGCCCTCCTCCAAGCACAGGGACTTTAAGATTTACAAGTGCGGCCTCTCGGTTTACAATCCGGCAAACACACCCCACCCCGTTTCCTCAAATGAATCGCCATGATAATCGCGCGGCAAACGAGCTGCGCAGCCTCTGCTTCGTTCCGCATGTGGCACCGCATGCCACCGCTTCCGTACTCTCCTGCTTCGGCAACACGCGCGTCATCTGCGCCGTGACGATTGAGGAGGATGTCCCCCGCTGGATGAAAGCCCAGCAGGTACCCGGCGGCTGGCTCACGGCGGAGTACTCCATGCTCCCCTACTCCACGCTGAACCGCAAAAAACGCGATAGCTCCGCCGGCAAGGTGGATGGCCGCTCCGTGGAAATCCAGCGTCTCATCGGCCGCTCCCTCCGCGCCGTCGTGGATTTGGAAGCACTGGGAGCCCGCACCATATGGGTGGATTGCGATGTACTCCAGGCAGATGGTGGCACCCGCACCGCCAGTATTACAGGCGCTGCCGTAGCACTGCAAATAGCGCTCAATCGTCTGGTGGCTCAGGGAGCCCTGCCCGCCAGCCCCATGCGCCAGCTGGTATCCGCCGTTTCCGTGGGCAAACTGGCCGGCACCCCCCTGCTGGATCTCTGCTATGTGGAAGACCGCGATGCGGAGGTGGATATGAATGTGGTGATGACGGAGCGCGGGGAATATGTGGAGGTGCAAGGCTCCGGGGAGGAAGCCGTATTCACCGCCGAGGAGATGGCGCAAATGCTGGCTCTGGCCGCCAAGGGCGCTGCGGAGATTAATGCCGCCCAAAGGGAGGCTATTGCCGCAGCAGAAGTCCCCTCCATCGCCGATATCTCCTCGTTGGTAAATTTTTTTCACCACTGAAAAAAAACTGTAGAAAAACCTTATCCCTCTGCGTTCTTCAAAAACGCAGAGGGATATTTTACCCAACTGCTGATTGTTGCACACGAAACAACAAACTCCACTAACACAATATGAAAAAATCCCTGATTCTTGCTGTAATGGTTGCCCTGCCGCTTATGGCGCAGGATGCTGCCCCTGCCGAAAACAAATGCTGCCCCAAGCCGGATTGTGCTTGCGCTGACGGACGCCCCTGCCTGCCGCCGCCGGCCGGTTCTCGCGCGCCCAAAGGCCCGCGCATGAGCCCGGAAAAGCAGGCCGAATTCCTTGCCCGCTGGGATGCCGATAAGGACGGTCAACTCTCCGATGAGGAAAAGGCTGCCGCCAAGGCCGATTGGGAAAAAAAGCATGCTGAGCGCGGTCCCAAAGGTAAGTGCGGTCACCGTAAACACGGTCCCAAGGGTAGGTGCGACGCCAAAGCCCCCCGCTTCTCCCCGGAGAAAAAGGCCGAGTTTCTGACTCAATGGGATACCGATAAGGACGGTCAGTTGAATGAGGAAGAGAAGAAGGCTCTCCACGAGGCCATGAAGGCAAACTTCGAAAAGAAGATGCTTGAGCGCTGGGATGCCGATAAGGACGGTCAACTCTCCGATGAGGAGAAGGCTGCCGCCAAGGCCGATTGGGAGAAAAAGCATGCTGAGCGCGGTCCCAAGGGTAAGCGCGGTCACCGTGAGCGCGGTCCCAAAGGTAAGTGCGGCCAGCATGAACACGCCCCCGAAGGTGGCGAATGCCCGCCCCCGGCTTGCTGCCCCGGTGATGCTGAATAATTTTCCATAAATCACCATAGAGTAGGGGGCTTTCGCCCCCTCTCACTCCGCCGTATGCGAATTACCGCATGCGGCGGTTTCCACATCCCCCCCCCCCCTTGGCAGAAAGCACCGGGGGCAGCGCCTTATGGAATGAACCGATTATAACCGTGCCTACGGCAATCGGGGCAGGGGGTGACATACCGGCACTGCGGATATTTTTACCGCCTTTGCACATGGTGCAGGATTCTTTTGGGGAGATGACTGCCATCGCCGGAGGGGGACGGCGAGTTGTATTTTATTCGGGTTGGTACGTACCCTCATCGGGTACAGCGTGATCCATGCGAATGTGAGGGGCTGGGTTATCCTGCTTGCGGAGGTAGGCCACAATGCCATGACCGATGCTTTCCGCATAGTGGCGGGCGTTTTCCTTATCCGCCAGCCATGCGGCGTGGCGGCGGTTGTTCAGAAAGGCGGTTTCGATTACAGCGGCGGGTATGCCGGCATCGTCGCACACGTTCATCCAGCCTGCGGCTCGGGAGGCATCCTTGCAGCGCACCTGGATGGTGCAGCGCCGGCCGCCGTTAGGCAGGCCGTGGTTCAGCACACGGCGGTTCAGCTCGCGGGCAATGGATTCTGCCAAGGGTGTGCCGTTGTACCGGTTGGTGATGAGGAGGGAGGGCATGCAGCGGCGCTTATTCCAGCGGCGGCCGGTGCTGTTGTGGTGCAGGAATACGGCGGCGGGGGCCTGGCGGTATACGGCGTAATCCGCGCTGATGATGCCGGCTGCTACGCGGTCGCGGGAGTAGTAGGAGCGGTAGCGGGGGGAAGCGGCATCGTCCGGGCGGCCCAGGTATTCCACCCCGGCCTGTTCTCCCAGCGCGCGCAGCTGCTCATCCTCCGGTTCATCCCCACGGTTGCAGATAACACAGGGGTAGCCGGCCTCTTCCACCACACGGCGGGTATGCACGGCGTTTTCGTGCCAAAAATCATACTCATTCAGCATGCGCCCCTTGGTGCGCCCGGGGGTATTTGCGCCTTTAGCCTGCTCGCAATGGCCGATATCCAGCACCACGGCGGGGCTGCCCTTGCGGCCGAACATGAAGCGCTGCTGGCTGCAGGAAGCCAGTAGCATTCCGAGGCATAACACACTCGAGAACAGCAGGCAGGATGTTTTATTCCTCGCCATCGTCCTCTCTGGGAATGCGGGTGGTGAAGCGCATGAGTTCTGCAATGAAGGTGAGGGGCACATCCCCCGTGGGACCGTTTCGATTCTTGGCAAGTGCCAAGTTCGCATCGGAGCCTTTCTCCTCGCGTTCCTCATCGTCCTCGGCGTAATAGGCCATGCGATATAGCAGACCAATCATATCGGCATCCTGCTCAATGGCACCGGATTCGCGGAGGTCGCTCATCATGGGTACACCTTTATTTTTACCGGGGCGGTTTTCCGGGCCGCGGTTCAGCTGGGCCAGTACGAGGATGGGTACTTTAAGCTCTTTGGAGAGGGCTTTTAAGCCGCCGGAGATTTCTGCGATTTCGCGTTCGCGGCTATTCTGAGCCTGCTTGGTGTGGGAACGCATAAGCTGCAGGTAATCGATGCCAATGCAGCAGAGATCCGGGTGTTCGCGCTGCACGCGGCGTGCTTTGGCACGCAGGGCGGAGATGGAGATGCCGGAGGTATCATCGATAACGAGTTTGCTGTTACGCAGTTCGTTGATGGCGTGTTTCAGGCGTTTCATCTCCTCCATGGAGAGGGTGCCTTGCTTGGCAACGAGTTGCTGCTTGCTCACGCCGCTGCGGGCATAGAGAAGGCGCTCCACCAGCTGTACGCTGGGCATTTCGCAGGAGAAGCAAAGGACGGGTTTTTTCTCGTTCAGGGCCAAATGCTCCACGATGTTGAGCAGGAAGGAGGTTTTACCCATGGAGGGGCGGGCGGCGATAACGAAGAGTTCCCCGGCTTTCAGGCCGTTAATCATCTTATCCAGCTTGGGGTAACCGGTGGAGAGGCCCAGAATATCGCCCTTGCTGTTCATCATGCGCTCCAGGTTATCCATGGCTTGTTTAATATCGCGATTCAGGCTCCAATCCTCGCCCTTATCCATGCTCTGGCGGATTTGGAGGACCTCCTGCTCCGTTTCGTCCAAGAGGGTATCCACCTCGGCCTCGCTGGTATATGCCGCACCGGCGGCACGGTGCGCGGTGAGGATGATGCTGCGGCGGATGAACTTCTCGCGCAGGGTATCGAAATGCAGGCGGAAAAGACCGGTGTTCGTGGTGTAGGAGAACACGTCCATTAGCCCCGGGGCACCGCCCACGGCTTCCAGCTGGTTATGGTCCGTAAGCTCTTGGATAACGGAGGTGGAATCTATCGGCACGCCTTTATCGTACCGGGAGCGGAAGATTTCCCACAATATGCGGTGCGCGGGGATGTAAAAGTATTCGCCGGTCATGCCTTCCGCAATGCACTGGGAGATAACGGTGGCCGGGTCAATCGTCATCATCGAGAGCAAGCTCTTCTCAATCTGCGGGGCCTGCGGCATCACGCCATGCTCTGCTGTGGGGAGCGGGCTGCCAGCCTTTAGGTCGGGTTTCTCTCGGGTATCAATGCTCATATGTGCAGGGGTGGTGTATTCTAGCACGGAAGCATCTGTTTGGCAAGACTGCGATGGCATGCCGCCACATGTTCGGGAGCAATGCCCGAGCGTGGGCATTGGGGGGATAATGTCACAGTGGGGCGTTGACTCGCACGCGCGGGGAGGCTAAGATGGCGGCATGAGCGAAGAAGAGACGAAGAATGCCGAAGCTGAAGCCGCTGCCGCCGAAGCCGCCCAAGAAGCCGTGGAGGATACGCCCCGGCAGCCGGAGGATGAGCTGACAAAGTGGCGCGAGACTGCGCTGCGCACTGCCGCAGAGTACGATAATTACCGCAAGCGCTGTGTGAAGGAGCGCGAAGATTTCATCAAATACGCTAACCGCGGGCTGCTGGAGGAGCTGCTGCCGGTGATTGATAATTTCGAAATGGGCATGCAGATGGCCGGGCAGGATACCTCCTCCATGATATACATCGGCATGAGCATGGTGCAGAAACAGCTGGTGGATTTCCTTAGCTCCCAAGGTGTGGAACCCATCGAGGCCTCCGTGGGGCAAATGTTCGACCACAATCTGCACGAGGCCATTATGAGCGAAGCCTCCGACCAACCGGAAGGCAGCATTATCCGCATTCTCCGCAAGGGGTATATGCTGCGCGGCCGCCTGCTGCGCCCGGTGAATGTGGTGACGGCTGCCGCCCCGGAAGAGGAAAAGCCTGCCCGGTAAACTCTAACTCCACTTGTTCCCTATGTCTAAGGATTACTACGAGGTACTCGGTGTGGACCGCAATGCGGACGATACCACCATTAAAAAGGCCTACCGCAAGCTGGCCATGAAGTACCACCCCGACCGCAACCCCGATAATAAGGAAGCGGAAGAAAAGTTCAAAGAACTGGGGGAGGCGTACGAGGTACTGAGCGATACCGATAAACGCGCAGCCTACGACCGCATGGGACACGAGGCCTTCAAAAACGGCGGTATGGGGGGCGCCGGCGGCGCCGGTGGTTTCGGCGGCTTTACAGACCCCATGGACATCTTTGCCCAGATGTTCGGCGGGGGCTTCGGCGGTTTTGGCGGCGGAGCCCGCCGCAAGGCGGATCCCCGCCGCCCCGGCTCCGACCTGCGTTACGATTTGGAAATTACGCTGGAGGAAGCCGCCAACGGATGCACCAAAACACTGGAGATTGAGCGCCTGGTTCCCTGCGAAAGCTGCCACGCCACGGGCTCCAAGGATGGCCGGGAGGGATTCAAAGAATGCCCCACCTGCCGAGGCACCGGCGTGGTAACCCGCCAGAGCGGCTTCTTTGTGCAGCAAAGCACCTGCCCGAACTGCCGAGGCGCCGGGCAAACCATTGCCAACCCATGCAGCAAATGCCACGGGGAAGGCCGCGTACACAAGGATGTTCAAATCCACCTGCGCGTGCCCGCCGGGGTAAATACCGGCACCAAGCTGCGCTCCACCGGTAATGGCGATGCCGGAGTACACGGCGGAGAAACAGGGGACCTCTATGTCTTCCTGGAAGTCAAACCGCACGATATCTTCACCCGCGATGGCGGGGATTTGCACTGCACCATACCGGTGCCCTTTGCCCAAGCCGTGGAGGGCGGGGAAATTACTGTACCCACGCTGGATGGCCCAACCAAGCTGAAACTCCCGGCCGGCACCCAAAGCAATACCATCTTCCGCGTGCGCGGCAAGGGCATGCCCTTCCTCAAAGGCAGCAGCCGGGGAGACCTGATGGTGGAAGTACAGGTGGAAACCCCCACCAAGCTCTCCTCCGCCCAAAGCAAAGCACTGGCCGCCTTCCGCGATTCCCTCAAAGAGGCTAACCAACCCGAGGTGGCCGATTTCCGCAAGCGCGCCGCGCGCTACCTCAAGTAAAATCCCCCCCGCACTGCCATGCACCGCTGCTACCTGCCCGGAATCGATTTTTCCACCGCCGGCCAACTGGTGGTGGAGGGGGAGGAAGCGCGGCATGCCCTGCGGGTTATGCGCCTGCGCGTGGGGGATGCCTGCGAGGTATTCGATGGTGCAGGCCATGCCGTGCGCGGCAGTATTTGCGCCGTGGAGGGCAGCAGCTCCCTCACCCTGCACCGCTTGGAGCCTTTGCCCCCGCTGCCCCCGGTGGCTCGCATTACTCTGGCCATTGCCATTCCTAAGGGGGCAAACATGGAGCTTATCGTCCAAAAAGCGGTGGAAATGGGCGTTTCCCGCATTATTCCCCTGCTCACGGAACGCACGATTGTACGCCTGAGCGGCAAGGATGCCGAGGCAAAGGCCGCCAAGTGGAACCGCACGGCTCTGGAGGCCTGCAAACAATGCGGCGTGAATACCTTGCCCGTGGTGGAGTGCCCGCAAACATACACCCGCCTTTTGCAGCGGCAGGAGCTGCCCGCCCTGCGCCTGCAATGCGCTATTGTGCCGCATGCACGCCCCATGCGTGCCGCGCTGGAGGAGGCTCGCGCCGCCGGACACAGGGAGGCCATCCTCCTCATCGGTCCGGAGGGAGATTTCTCCCCGGCAGAATACGCGGCTGCGGAGCAAGCCGGCTATCTTCCCCTCTCCCTCGGTCCCATTATCCTGCGGGTGGAAACGGCTGCCTTCCTTGCCTTGGCCGCCACGCGCTACGCTCTCGATGCGTAAACTCCCCACCGCCCTTCCCACACAAGCAGTTTATAGAACGCGCTTTTTGAGAAAAAAGTGTTGCAGTGGGGAGGCTGTTATGTTAGAATGCGCCTCCCCTTATGCGCCGAGCTTCCCACACACTGCTGCTCCTTATGCTGGCCGGTCTCTTCCTGCCGGGGGTGAGCTGCAGCTGGCGCGGAAACATTTTTCACAAGCAGGAGGATACCCGCCCCCTGCCCAAAGTGAAGAATTCTAACTACTCCATCAATGGTAAACGCTACCGCCCCATGGGCGTGATGGAGGCACTCCGATACACCGCCACCGGCGAGGCCAGCGTTTACGAAGGCGCTAATACTCGCGGCGCCCTCGGAGAGCGCTTGCCCTATGGCGCCATGTATGCCGCCCACACCACCCTCCCCCTCCCCTCCGTGGTGCGTATCACCAGCGTTTCCAATGGCCGAAGCTGCGAGGTGCGAGTGAATGACCGCGGCCCTTTCCACCGCCGCCGCATTATTGATGTGAGCCCCGCCGTGGCTCGTAAATTGGGGTTCTCCGGCCTTCACCAAGTGAAAGTGGAGGTGCTTTCCGTGGGGGATGGTGAGCTGCAACGCAAGCGCGAGGATTGATTCCGCTTGCATGCCACTGTTAGTTGCAAAAAAATTCATATTTTGATTGACTTTCGAGGTGTATTGAGGTGTACTGGGGGTGACGCATAGTGTACCCATCGGAATGAGCAATGTACCCACAGTGATGTTTACGGGTAATGTGACCCATAAACTGGACCCCAAGAGCCGGGTGGCCATCCCGGCGAATTGGCGTGCAGCTCAGGGGAGCATACTCACGCTCATCGATGCGAGCAGCGATGGCTACCCCGTGCTTAAATGCTACACCCGAGAGGCTTTTGCGGAGAAAATTGCCACCATTCGGCAGCAGGCAGAGGCTCGCGGAGCCGAGCCCGGCGAGATTGACCGCTATCTGGGCATCATCACCGGCCGCAGTTTTGATGCAGAGGTAAGCAGCCAAGGTAAACTGCTCATCCCCAAAGCACAGCGCGAGCGCATAAAACTGGCGGAAAGTGCCACCATTGTGGGGCGCGGTAACTATTTTGAAATCTGGGCCCCGGCCGATTTCGAAGCCACCAACAACCCCGAAGCTCTGGCGAAACTGGAACTCGACAAACTCTTCCGCATGCTCTCATGATGCCCGCTCCGAACAGCCTATGCCATGCAGCGGATTCCCCGCCCACCGGGCCATGCTACCGAGTGCTTATGTGGGAGCAGGATGCTCTGGCACCGGAAGCTCTGGCACAGTGGGGCACTGCCCGCAAAGAGCTGCTGGCACGCATGCGCGATGCCGGCATCAAAGGCTCCCGGGGTATGCTGGCGCAGCTGGAAAACCAGCTGCGGGAACTCACAGCCCGCGCCGTGGAGGCGCCCTTGGTCACGTGTGCCCGCAGCGCGCGCCTTATTACGCGCGTAGGCGCGCTGGAGGCAGCACTGCGGGCGGATTCCGGCGTGTTGGCATACCGTTTCCACCCGGCTGCTCTGGAGCTGCTGGTACAACTGCAAGGGGAGCTGGGGGTGGATGCACTGGTGGCTCACTGGCAAGCCGCCGCAACGGATGTTTGCTGGTACCCCGCCCCGCTGGTGGAATGCCTTAGCCCCCGGGAGGCTACGGAATGGCAGGCCGGCTGCCGCGCAGCCGCCATGGAGCAAGCCGCCGCCCAAGAAGCGGAGGCGGAGGAAACCCGGCCTTTCCACCATGTAACAGTACTGGCTCGCGAGGCGGTGGATGCACTGCTGCCTGCGGAAGGGCGTGTACTGGTGGATGCCACACTGGGTGGCGGCGGCCACAGCGAGTTAATGCTCCGAGCCGGTGCCACCGTGTGGGGGATAGACCAAGACCCCGCCGCCCGTGCAGCAGCCCGCAAGCGTCTGGCAGCCTATGGAGAGCGTTTGCAGATTGTGGCAGGCAATTTCCGGAATGCAGCTGCCCTGCTGGCAGAGCATGGCGTGGAGCAGGTGGATGGCTTGCTGGCGGATATCGGTATTTCCTCCCCGCAAGTGGATTGCGCAGAACGCGGATTCTCCTTTTTGGCAGAAGGCCCGCTGGATATGCGGATGAATCCTGCCTCCCCGCGCAGCGCCGCCGATATTGTGAACACCGCCACGGAGACCGAACTGGCGGACATCCTCTGGCAATACGGGGAGGAACGCGCCTCCCGCGCCATTGCCCGCCGCATCGTGCAGGAGCGTGCCAAGGCTCCCATTCGTACCACCACGCAGCTGGCTGCCATCATCTCCTCCGTGCTGCCCCGCAAGGGCAAGCAGCACCCTGCCACCCGCAGTTTCCAAGCGCTCCGCATTGCCGTGAATGATGAGCTTGGCGCTCTGGAAGCTCTGCTGGAAAGCGGCCTCCGCCTGCTGAAAAGCGGCGGCCGCTTCGCCATCATCACCTTCCACAGTTTGGAAGACCGCGCCGTAAAACGCTATTTCGACCGCGTAACCCGCCCGGAAATAGACCGCCCGGAATGGCCGGCTCCGCGCCCCAACCCGGAGTACACCGCCCGCAGCATCTTCCGCAAACCCCTTACCGCCGGGGAGGCCGAGCTGGCCTCCAACCCCCGCGCCCGCAGCGCCAAACTGCGTGTTATCGAAAAACTCTGATTCCTGATTCCCCCCTCCTCCCCCCTCTATGGCACCCACCCACCACAGTCCGCGCTATGCCGACCAAGTAAGCTTCAGCTTCTTGGTATGGATGGTGCTGCTTGCTGTGCTGGTATGCTCCGGCGGCATTACCTATGCCTGCCTCAAGAGCAGCCAAGTGGTGGTGCGCACGGAAATCCGCAAGCTGCACAGGGATATCGCCACCTGCACCATGAATACCAACCAGCACCGCGCTAAAACCAATGCCCTTACCAACCGCTGGGCCATGCGCGACCGCCTGAGCCAGGACCATTCCACCCTCCGCGATATCGACCGCAGCCAGATTGAAATTGCCCGCCGTATGAGCCGCACGGGTGATATGGCCATCCACCTTCCCGCCAAAACGCCGCACCGGCACTAAGGCTCCGGAATCCATCCACCACCTGCCGCACGATGAAGACCAAAATCCCCTTTGCTGGCCGCAGTCTGCTACTGAGCATTTTTGTGCTATTATTCAGTAGTGCCATTGCCAAGCAGCTCGTCGATTTGCAGATGCTGGATTCCCGCAACGCCGGGCGCTCCGCCGCAGATGAACTCATTGAGCGGGAAAACATCCCTGCCCAGCGCGGCATCATCATGGACAGGAACGAGGAAATCCTTACCAACAACATCCAAAGTGCCGAGCTGATTGCCAACCACTACCACCTGCGGGAAATTACCGTGGTGGTGGATGGCCTGGCCTATAACCAAGCCCAGCACGACCCCACCTGGGAAGAAGTGCGCCACGATGATAAAAAACGCCGCCAGCTCGTGCTGAAATGCCGCGCCAAGCTACTGGCTAATGCCCAATCCTCCCCGGAGGACAAGGAAGCCCGCCGCAAACTCATCGACCCCAAGGATGCCGCTGCTAACCGCTTGCTGGATTACGACCTCGCCATCATGCAGCATTACTTCGAGCAGCACGATAAGCTCGTGGCAGAGGTGCTTTACCCTTTCCTGAAGAATAACCGCATCGAGGAACCCGGCGCGGACGGCATAACCCGCTCCCGCTTCATGACCCGCCAGGACATCATCAACCGCATTGCCCAGCCGGAAATCGAAGCCTACAACCGCGAGGCCGAAGCCAAGGGCCTCCCCCCCAAAAAAATCGTCCGTAACATCTACCTCGCCAAAGGCTTGAATTTCGATACGGCGGACCGCATCAAAAAAGCCCTCAAGGATGCCCGCATTCGCGGCCTCATCGTGCAGGAAGATATGCGCCGCTCCTATGTGATGCCGGAAATGCTCAGCCACGTGCTGGGCTACATGGGCCACGAAAAAAAAGGAAAAACCGGCGTGGAGCGCTATTTCCAAAGCTATCTGGCCGGGGTGGACGGCATGCGCGAATACCGCAGCGGTGCCCGCGGACAAGTACTCCCTAATGAGGACGACCGCTACCTCCCCCCCAAACACGGGCTGAATCTGCGCCTCACCATCGATATGCGCCTGCAAACCATCGTGGAGCAGGAGCTGGATAAAGGCTTGCGCCACTTCCGCGCCAAACGCGGCTGCATGATTGTGGTGGACCCCAGAAACGGGGATATCCTGGCCATGGTAAGCCGCCCCTCCTTCGACCTCAACACCAAAGAAGTCATTACCCACCAAGGCAAATTCAAACGCGGGGAGTTGAAGGACGATAAGGGGAACGACATTACCGGCGATTTCCACTTTGCCTGCCAAACCCGCTACGAGCCCGGTTCCACCTTCAAGGTAATTGCCGTTACGGCAGCGGTGGATAAAGGCATTATGGGTATTCGGGATTGGGTGAGCTGCCACCCCTTCTCCGTGGGCGGCGGGAGCAAAGCCATTAACGATGGCCGGGCAAATTACGGCACTCTCCCCGTATGGGGCGTACTGAAAAAATCCAGTAACCCCGGCGCGGCAAACATTGCACTCAAATGCAAATGGCCCGTGTACAAGGAATATGTGGAGCGCTACGGGCTTACGCAAGGTACCGATATCGACCTCGATACTGATAAAACCTGCATCCTCTCCAACGGTAACAACATCGTCAACTTCTCCCGCATTGCCTACGGCTATTCCGTGGCCGTATCCCCGCTCCACATGGCCATGGTATACGCCGCCATCGCAAACGATGGCCTCCGCATGAAACCCCGCCTCATCGATAAAATCATCGCGGAGGATGGCTCCGTGTACGATGAGTGCGCCCCCGTGGAGATTTGCCGCGTAATGGAACCCCGCACCGCCGCAGACCTGCGCTTCGCCCTGGAAACCGTTACCCACGCCAAGGGCGAATACGGACGCGGTACCGCCACGGCCGCCGCCATCCCCGGCTTCCGCATCGGCGGTAAAACCGGCACCGCCAAAAAAGTAAAGGAAAGCGGCGGATATTACGATGGCATTTACACCGTCTCCTTCGCCGGCATCCTCCCCATCGATAAACCCCGCTTGGTGGTCATGACGGTGATTGACGAGCCGCACCCCCGAGATGTAAACGTGGGCGGCGGCACGGTGGCAGCCCCCATTTTCCGCGCCGCCGCAGAACGCATGATTAACGTGCTGAACATTGCCCCAAGCGACCCGGAAGCGTACGAAAAGTACCTCGCAAATAAAAAATCCTCCGAATCTGATAAAAAATAAAACTTTCAGCGTACAAATTCCTGCTATGTCCCACAACCAACTTTTCCACTGCCTGCCCGGTGCCCGCATCACCAGCAGCCTCCGGGCCCCGCTCAGCAGCCTGACCGATGACAGCCGCCAAGTGCAGCCCGGCAGCTGCTACATAGCCGTACGCGGCACGCAGTTCGACGGGCACACGGCCATTCCCGCCGCCATAGCCGCCGGAGCCGTTGCCATTGTGGCGGAGGAACCCGCCCCGGCAGATACGGAAACGCGCAGGCTTTGCTGGGTGCAAGTACCGGACACCCGCGAGGCGGACGGCCTGCTCATGAGCCGCTGGAACGGCCACCCCAGCCGGGACATGCTGGTACTGGGCGTTACCGGCACCAATGGGAAAACCACCATCAGCTATTTGGTGAATCACATCTTCCGCGCCGCTTGGCAGCGTGCAGGCCTCATCGGCACCATTATTTACGATGATGGTGAAAACCGCACCCCCTCCTCCAACACCACCCCGGGCTGCGCCCGCTTGCAGGAAATGCTCTCCACCATGCGCCGCAATGGCTGCCGCGCCGTGAGCATGGAAGTATCCTCCCACGCCCTGCACCAGCACCGCACCACGGGCACCAACTTCCGCGTTGGCATCTTCACCAACCTCACGCAGGACCACTTGGACTACCACCACAGCATGGAGGAGTACTACCAAGCCAAAAAACTCCTCTTCACCCGCATGGCCGCAGATGGGGATAAAAAAGCCACCGCCGTCATCAACACGGACGATGAGTACGGCTGCCGCTTGGCGGAGGAGCTGCGCCCCCTTATGCGCGTGCGCACCTTCGGCACCCGCCCCGGGGCGGATTTCCTGGCCACGCCGCGCTTAGTCACCCTCAAAGGCAGCCAGTACGAGCTGAGCTACAACGGCCGCAGCTACTTGGTGCGTACCCCCCTCATCGGAGAATTTAACCTCTCTAACAGCCTGGCCGCACTGGCCGGTGCCGTAAGCGCGGGCGTGCCCCTCCCGGATGCCATTAACGCCCTGGCCCAAAGCCCACAGGTACCGGGCCGCATCGAGCTGGTGGCCAGCGTGAACAACGTGCAATGCTTTGTGGACTACGCCCACACGCCGGATGCCGTGGAAAACGTGTGCCGCACCATGAAATCCATGTGCCGCCAAGGCCGCCTCATCACCATCTTCGGCTGCGGCGGCGACCGCGACCGCACCAAGCGCCCGCTCATGGGCGAAGCCGCCGCCCGCCACAGCGACCTCTGCCTCGTGACCAGCGATAACCCCCGCAGCGAGGACCCCGAGCAGATTATCGATGAAATCATGCCCGGCATCCCCACCGCCAAGCAGCACCGCATCACCGACCGCGAGGAAGCCATCCGCTCCGCCCTGGAGCAGGCCCGCCCGGGAGATGCCGTCCTCATCGCCGGCAAAGGCCACGAGAATTACCAGATTTTCGCCACCGAAACCATCGATTTCTCCGATTCCGCCGTGGTGCGCAAGTTCTACGCCGAGAAGAACCCGGAGGGCATCTCCGTCCCCTCCCGCAAGCCGGAAGGCCGCCGCAACAGCAAGTAATCTTTCCCCGCCGCCATGACCCACCTGAGCACCAGCGACCTCATCACCGCCACCGCCGGCAAGGCTGTGGTGCCGGGGGATCGCGCCATCACCGCCGGTCTCACCACAGACAGCCGCGCCATCACCCCCGGCTGCGTGTTTCTGGCGCTCTGCGGTGAGCGGTTTGATGGCAACACCTTCGCGGCCAAAGCCTCGCAGAAAGGCGCTGCCGCCGTGGTTGTCTCACGGGTGGAGGGCGATTTTGCGCCCGGCTGCACCGTGGTGCAGGTGGAGGACACACTGGCCGCCCTGCAGAGCCTGGCCTCCTGGTGGCGCGCGCAGCTGGAGCCCCTGCATGTGGTGGGGCTCACCGGCAGCAGCGGCAAGACCAGCACCAAGGACATGTGCCTCTCCGTGCTCTCGCAGAAATACGCAGCCCTCGCCACCAAGGGCAACCTGAATAACCACATCGGCGTGCCGCTCAGCATCCTCAGCACCCCGCAGGGCACCCAGGCCGCCATCTGGGAAATGGGCATGAACCACGCCGGCGAAATCGCCCCGCTCTGCGCCATGACCCGCCCGCAGCTCGGCATCATCACCACCATCGGCTCCGCCCATCTCGAATACCTGGGCTCCCGCCAGGCCATTGCCGAGGAAAAATGCACCGTGGCCCGCGCCCTGCCCGCCGAGGGGTTCATGATTTACCCCGCGCTGGATGATTTTGCGGATTTCATTTCCACA
>CAYSYD010000005.1:488-37543 GCA_964435145.1 uncultured Akkermansia sp. | reverse complement strand
CGAGAATACTGTTTTGACGTATCCTCACCTATTAATTCGATGACCTCATCAACCAGGATGTCCTGTTCTCGGTCGTCAGGTTGGGGGAAAGCCTCTTTGCGGGTAAACTTGATATCCTTGCGCAAACGCACGACAAAGCAGATTCCCCTGCTGTCCCAATCCCTCCAGAGTTGGGTATCATCGTATCCACGGTCGGCTACAATGATGCTGCGCCCCGGCGGCATCAGGTGGTAAGCGCCTATGTTATCCGACATCTTACCATCTGAAACGTGTACATCAATAGGTAGAAAATCATTCAACGAAAAGAGCGTATGAAGCTTGATTGCACCTTTTTCCTCACTATAATGAGCCCAGTTGAATATATTGAGGCACAGTGTGATAACGCTTGAATCGAGCAGCATAATGCGAGATGCCTTGATACCCTCCCGGAATCGGCATGTGAAAGCCTGCTGTCCCAACCGTTTGTGAAGCAGCCGGTAGATATCCCGGAATACCATAGCATCACGCTTAGCGTTCTGATGGCTCAACGCATTACGGGATGGAGCCTTTTGAATTCCAAGGTGGTTGAGACCACCTCTTATTCCTTCCAATCCCTTGCAGATATCCCGTAGTGACTGGCAATCTGCCATATGGCAGAATAACAGGGAAATAAGGTGCGTCCACGTGTCGAGCGTTTGGCAAAACTTGTCTGTATGGCGCTTTTTTGCAGCAAAATCGACCACGGAGCGCCCGATTATGCTTGCTACTTGGGAGAAAAGATGTACAGTACCCATGGAAGGTGTTTTTTTTTAGCAACACCAGCATACGTTTTGCTGGTGAGAAAATCAACCTTCCATTTTCTTTGCCCTGATTTTGGCTATTTTGCTACTGTTCGGAAAAATCTTTGGGACACATGTGCAATAAATACGCCTAAAACAGGATTCAATCCATATCGACCAGCCAATGGGCATCCGCATAAGCCGTAAAACACATATGCACCTGCTCTTTTGTTTGTTTACCCACATGGAGTTCCGGCAAGGCCTCCGGAGCGAACCACCCTACAGCACTGGTTTCCGGATTTTGCGGCAGGCAGGGTTCGCCTTCCGGCTCGCAAAGCACAAAAGCCTTAATAATGTTATAAGGGTACGGGCGCCGAGCATTACGCCGCCCATACTCATGAAGCGCCACCAAACGGCCCACCCTTATCTCTAACCCCGCCTCCTCGCGCACCTCTTTAAGCAAATTGGAAACAATTGTTTGGTCCACATCCACCCAGCCGCCGGGCATGGCCCACAAGCCATCCCGTTCCCTCACAAGCAATATCTTACCATCCCTAATGATAGCGGCGCGGGAATCTAATTTCGGCGTTTGGAATCCTCGTTCATTGCAAAACAAATCCTGCACCTTTTCCAATGGCAAATCGGACATTGCGGCCAGCATTTCCGCCGCCATTTCGCGCAGGCGCACAAAGCGTTCTTGGTCGAATGGATCCGGGCTATATTCTATCCCGGCTTGAGCAATGAATTGGATTTCCTTAGCCCAAGCCAGCCATTGGGGCTGCAAAGTGCTTTTCTCCATGCAAAAAATCTAGCACAAGCTCCCCCCGCAGTCCAGATTAAACACCGCAGCCTCCGCAGTAACAAATGGGCTTTTACCCACCTTCTTCCATACAAAGCGGAGCAGGATCAACTTACCGGCTCCATGTTTTTTTCGTCACATAGAAAGTAGCAGTTTCATCACAGAGGGAATCTTGTAAATACGGGGCAAAGGTGTTTTAGTATGAAGCACACACCATGCAACAAACAGACTCCATATTCCGCATAAGCTGCCAAGCCGGAGCTTTTTTACCATTGCTACTGGTAGTCGGCATATTCAGCCAACTTTGTGTACATTCCGCAGATGCTTGGGAACATTTCGGACTCGCCTTTTTGTGGGGGAGCAACTGGGATCCATCTGTGGAAGATTACGGTGCATTACCGCACGTTCTCGGAACTTTACTTACCACTTTCCTTTCCCTGTTTCTGGCCATCCCTCTCTCCTTTGCCGTAGCTCTGCTCATTACAGAATCCCCGGAATGGCTGAATCGCCCGCTGAGCCATTGTGTTGATTTACTGGCAGCAATTCCCTCCGTAATCTACGGCATGTGGGGCCTCTTCGTGCTTGTGCCGATAATGCAGGAGTACGTGCAGCCGCTCCTCACCGATACGCTCGGTCTAATATCCTTACCCAGGGCAGCATGGATATGGGGAGAGGATGGAGGCGGCTTCGGATTCCTCACCGCCGGTATCATTCTTGCACTTATGGTGCTACCCTATATGTGTGCTGTCATGCGAGATGTTTTTCGGATGACTCCGCCCATGCTTCGAGAATCTGCCTATGGGCTTGGATGCACACGTATGGAAGTAACTCGCGATGTGGTAATGCGTTATGGCATTCGCGGCATTCTTGGAGGCATTTTCATTGGGATGGGGCGCGCTCTGGGCGAAACAATGGCGGTACTCTTCGTCATCGGAAATGTAATGGACTTGCCGAGCGGTCTTTTCTCTTGCGGCACCACCATCGCCGCCACTCTGGCAAACAATTTTGCAGAGGCAACAGGCCTGCAACAAAGTGCCTTATTTGCACTAGGGCTGGTGCTGCTGCTCATGAGTTTTAGCATACAGCTTCTCACACGTTACTACTTGCATCGCGTCGAAGTAGTTCGAGGGGAAACATACTAAACACAATAATTACAGCATGAAAAGACGTTCGACAATGTTTCGCAAAGCAGCCAATCAGCTGTTGAATCTGGTGGCCTTCCTCTCTATTGCTCTGGCAATAGGCGGCATGGGGTGGATTCTCGGCACTGTACTTTGCAACGGAAGCAATGTGCTAAGCTGGGATTTTATCACAGCAAGTTCAAAACCGTACGGAGAACCGGGTGCCGGAGTGGGAAACGCGCTTCTGGGTACCATTATGATGACAGCCGGAGCCACTTTGTTGGCTGTACCTCCTGCGCTGGCCGGGGGTATCTATCTGGCAGAATTCGGCAAACATAGTAAGCCGGCAGATGCGCTGCGATTCTGTGCTAATGCCATGATGGGCCTTCCTTCCATTCTGGTGGGGTTATTTGTATATGCTCTGCTCGTGGTTCCTTCCGGTAATTTTTCCGGTCTGGCAGGCACAGTAGCGTTGGCCATCATAATGCTCCCTGTCATCATGAGAACGACAGAGGACATGCTGCTAATGGTGCCCAATGCCATGCGAGAATCCGCCTTAGCACTGGGAATGTCCCGCATGCGTACCACGCTCTGCATCGTAGCGCGCTGCGCACGCAATGGGCTGGCCACAGGGGTATTACTCTCGCTTGCACGAGTCAGCGGCGAGACTGCGCCCCTGCTCTTCACCGCTCTTTTTGCGGATTCCCGGCCTGTGGATTTCTTCACCGGGCCTACCGCCAGCACTCCGGTACTCATCACCGAATACACCACTAATTCCCCTTTTGAAAGCATGCATGCCATGGGCTGGGGTGCAGCTCTGCTCATAACCATATTCATTCTTACGATTAACATAACAACCCGCTGTATTTTCCATGAAGACAGACATTAAAATATCCGCCCGAAATATCAATTTTTACTACGGAAAAAACCAAGTCCTTTTTAACAACAATCTGGATATCCATGCCCATCGCATCACTGCGGTCATCGGCCCCAGCGGCTGCGGTAAATCCACCCATCTGCGCATTTACAACCGCATCTTCGAGTTATACCGCAACCAAAAAGCCACCGGAGAACTCATACTGGATGGGCAGAACATCCTTGCGCCCGGCATCGATTTATTGCAGTTACGCCACCGCGTGGGAATGATTTTCCAAAAACCCACACCTTTTCCCATGAGCATTGCCGATAACGTAGCCTATCCTCTGCACCTACACTACCATTTAAACCGCAAAGAACAAGCAGAACGAGTGGAACTGGCCCTGCGCAGCGCCTCGCTATGGGATGAGGTGAAAGACAAACTCCACTCCAGCGGCATGGCTCTTTCCGGAGGGCAGCAGCAAAGACTTTGCATTGCCCGAGCTCTGGCAGCAGAGCCGGAAGTACTGCTTATGGATGAGCCCACCAGTGCCATTGACCCGGTAGCCACATTGAGAATTGAAGAGCTGGTACAGAATCTAAAAAAACAGTACACCATTGTAATTGTTACTCACAATATGCAGCAAGCGGCTCGTATTTCCGACCGCACAGCCTTCTTCTACAAAGGGCGCATCGTGGAAGAGGGAGAAACCTCCCGCATTTTCACCAATCCCACACACAAACAAACGGAAGATTACATCACCGGCCGCTTTGGTTAACCCTATCCATCACCATAATTATGAAACAACATTTCATCAACGAACTCAACTCCCTTCGCACTCTCATCACCACACAAGGGAACTTGGCGGAACAAGCCATCCGCAGCGCCATCCGAGCCTTTGGCAGTAGCGATACCGAACAGGCACGCCGTGTTCTGGCGTATGATGAAGTCATCGACCGCGAGGAAATACGCATCGAGGAAGAATGCCTCAAAGCATTAGCCCTCTACCAGCCGGTAGCAGGAGATTTACGAGCCATCATCTCCTGCATCAAAATCAACACCTCACTGGAACGCATGGCAGATTTCGGTTGCCACATTGCCGAGCGAGCCATCCTTCTTGCCTCCCTCCCCGCTTTTCCGGAACAAGAGCTATTTGATTTTTCACCCATGGAAGAACTCACCATGGAAATGTTACACAATACACTTCTGGCCATTCAGCATTCAGATCTTCTATTGGCTCACAAAGTCATCGAGCAAGACGATGCTGTAGATGCCATGCGAAGCGAGCATCGTGCCCACGCTCGCACCGCTATCCTCCACTGCCCCGAAGCCGTGGAATACTACATCTCCTGCATTGGACTTGCTCGAGATTTGGAACGCATCGCAGATCTTGCCACAGATATCTGCCAGCAACTTGTATACCAGCAAAGCGGCTGCATTATTCGCCACCACAATAGCGGGCAATAAATAAAAGCCCAGGGCAGTTTCTCCCGCATGTCCCCTCGGATTTCGCGCTCATTGCGAGCGTGTTCAAATACGAAGGGGACATGCGTTTATAGTGTCTCATTCCTCCATGGAGGAAGCTACGCACCACAGATTCGGGGCAGCCCCCCTACATTACCGTAAGCAATATTGATTCCCATATACATACAGGCACCATATTGCAATCATCCCCGCCACGCGCAGGACGTAGCGGGGATGATTTTTTATCAACCGGGGGAGAATAATCAAAGACTGGGCTCCACTAGTTTGACCACCTCCTGCGGGAGTGCCACATAATTAAGTTTCGTGGCAGTGGAAGCCCCCTTAGTGTAGCACCAGAGGAAATAATCGCGCAAGGCTGCCTTCTTCTCCGCAGAAGCATCCTTGCGTGTGAGAACATAGGTCACACCGGTAATCGGCCAGCTTTGGGGACCGGGCACGTTGGTGAGTTCCATGTAAAAACCGGAGGCATTTTTCCAATCTGCTGCAGCCGCAGAAGCGGAAAAACTCCCCAGATTTGGTGCTATAAACTTGCCATCCGCATTTTCCAGACGGGCACATGCCAAACCGGCTTCCACAGCATAAGTATACTCAGTATAGCCGATAGAACCTCGGGTGCGGGCAACATTATTGCATACACCGGGATTTTTCTGTCCGCCAATACCCACCGGCCACTTCACAGTAGAGCCTTGTCCCACCTTCTTCTTCCAAGTGGGGGAAATCTTGGAAAGATAATTGGTAAAGATAAAGGAAGTACCGCTGGAATCTGAACGGCGCACCACAGTAATCTTCAACTTCGGCAGGCGTATTCCGGGGTTGAGGGACTTAATGGCCGGGTCGTTCCAGCGGGTAATTTCTCCCAGATAAATGCGGGACAGCACATCCTTACTGAGCTTCAGCTGCCCATCCTTTACACCGGGAATATTCACAATAACTACCACTCCACCTGTAAGCATAGGCACTTGCACCAATCCGGCTTCCTGCTGCTGCTCCAAAGTAAGCGGATTATCCGAACCTGCAAAATCCACTGTTCCTTCCTTAATCTGGTTGAGCCCGGCACCGGAGCCCATGCTTTGGTAAATTACCTGCGTATCAGGATTTTCTTTCGAGTAAGTATAGGTCCATTTTTGGTATACAGGGGCAGGGAACGAAGCACCGGCACCGGTAAGGGAAATTTCCGCCTCAGCCAGCGTACACGCCCCCACTGCTACAATAAATAACTTCTTAATCATCATCGTATCTTTCTATCAATAGAATAGTTCTTGTTCATCATCAAAAATCGAAACGAACGGCGGAAGAAAACTGCCATCCGGTAAAACCTTTTTCCCCCTTGGCATCCGTCCCCTCGGAATTAAGGTATTCCGCACCAAACATCAGTTTGAGCATATGCGGATTGGAGGGGAACACATAGTAATTGGCACCAAAATATACCCCCTGCAACAAATCGCTCGTGCCGGAATAGGTAGAATTCGTACTGTAATAGCGGCTGTCGGATTTCACGGCATTGCTACCGCCGGCTAGCTGGTAGCGAAGCACGCCTTCCCAATGCGGAGAGAAACGGTAAGCGGGCATAAGCACTAAGCCATACACATTTTCTGCATCCTTAGCACCATCGTACACATTGAACCCACCCAGCACCTCCGCCAGGAAGCTCAATTTATCCTGCTTATGCTCCCAGCTTAAAGCTACCACATCCTGCGCCCCGGGGCCTGCATATTCCGAACCACTGTTGATGGCACCATCCTTGCGGAAACTGTGCATATAATCTAACTGCAACCGGCTATTGCTACCGATGTCTCGGGAAACACTCGCCCCGAAAGTCACATTATCATCGCTATTGAACGAGGGTTCCAGCCATGCTGTATCGCGCTGTCCATTCAACCACAGCCCGGTATTCCAACTCCATTCGGATTTCTTATTCGCATTTGCCACGGAAATGCCGTAAAGCTTCTCCGCCTTCAGTTGATTCACCAGCATCGAGCGTTCCATGGTGATTATCTTGGCACTCGAGGTGCGGTACTCTGCCATGTAGGCCGGCTTATGCTTACCCACCGTCAATGTAATCGGATTCAGCGTTGTGGAAAGCGTCAATTCATCCAGCGTTCCCTCGCTGCGAGAGCGGCTCCACTCACCATCGCCGTACTTATTCCGGCCATCCAAGCCGCCTATGTTCCATACCCCTTTCAGGGTGATTGCGTGAAACATTTTTGCCTGAGCGCCTAAACGGAAGCGGCGCCATTCATTATTATCATTACGATTACCCTTCACTCGCTCACTGCCGCCGGCCGGCTCCAAATACCCCCATTGGTACTGTCCCCGCATCTTAAGCGTCAATTCCTGCAAATAAGGATTCTCTGCCTGCTCTCGCTTTGCATCAAACACCTTGAACGCATCCTTCATGTGTGTTCCGAAATCGAAATCGGCAGCTTGGGTAACAGATGCAGCTCCCAAGGTCAAAGCCAACGCTACGATGGTATCTTTTTTCATATTTCTATTGTTTTGTTAAGTGTCGCCTGTTTCGGTCGACACTTTCAGTAAACAGCCAACCTGCCTTTTTTTCAAGTTTCCGATGGTGAATGAAACGCCACACAAAATGTGTCCCTTTTGACACAATAACCCTGTTTCCCCATCAAAAAAAATATATCGTAAAAGCCTGTATTCCGTTCCGCACGGAATACAGGCTTGAGGGGATACAACGAGCAATGCTATGGATTCCGGATTACATTAGAAATCGCTCAGACATTCCCATGCACCGGGGATGGGCAGAGAGATGCAGGTTATTCCGGGTTAGCCCCCATAACAAGGCGGTAGAAATTGCAACCGATGAAATTGCCCAGAACTATGCTTGTATAGAACAGAAGAATGCTGCCAAAATGCTCCGCCCAGAATGTGCAGGGAACGGCAAGGTAGTAAAAGGCATCCGCTATGCAGTGGGGGAAGCCACATACAATAAAGAGAGGAACGCCAAAGAGCAAAGGAAGATTGTTCCCCTTGCGGGCAAAGGTAACGGCGGTAGTCATAATGAATCCGCAAGCGATGGAAAGTAACCCTCCGTGCAGGGGGCCCAGCGCAAGGCGAGCAGCCAAAAAGCCTTGGGCATTTTCCTGAATGGGCATGGGGGAAAGGCGAGCCAACAGTGCTACAAGACCACAGCCCACAATGTTCCCCAGAAGGATGACGAAGAGATAAGCCCATTCTCCTTTGCGAATAAATCCCGCGGTACCGGTGTAGAGAAGCAGTTTGTAGTTAACCACGGTAAGCAAAGCAAAGGCAAAGAGGACACTGCCGACAATATCGCGCGTGGCCATATAGCCGAATCCGGCAATTCCCACGCACACGCCGGACATGACGGCGGACTTAACAATGCGGCACCAATCCCTAGCCTCGTTCATATGTGGGGGTATTCTAACATATCCGGCAGCGCATCAAAGTTTTTTTTGCGTTCAAAGCGAAATCTTTTCAGGCTTCTGCGGTATAAAGGGAGGCAATTCCCATGCAAAGGGGGAGTGCCATGGGTGCCGTGTATCCGCATTGCTCCAGCAGGGAGCAGAATGCAGCCCCACGGGGAAAGGCCTCGATGCTGTCGCCCAAGTAATCGTATGCGCTTCCGTTACCGGTCAGGCATCCGGCGATGCGGGGGAGGATATGGTGCAGGTATAGCCGGTACGGAGGCGCAAGAATGCCCTCCGGCATGCTAAAATCCAGCACAAGGAGATGCCCGCCCGGGCGCAATACACGGCGGAACTCACGCAGAGCAGCGGGGTAATCCGCCATGTTGCGAAGGCCAAAAGCTACGGTAAGAGCATCAAAAGAGTGGTCCGGCAAGGGCAGGTGGAGGGCATCTGCCTCCAATACGTTCCGCAGCCCGCGCCGCACGGCCACATCTAACATAGGGCGGCAAAAATCCGTGCCCAACACCTCCACCTCCGGCAAGGCACGAGCTATGGCCAAGGCCAAATCGCCCGTGCCGGTGGCTACATCCAGCAGGTGCTCGGGTTTCCACTCGGCCACGAGCTGCACGGCTCTTCCGCGCCAGAGAATGTCTGAGCCAAGGGAAAGAACGTGATTTGCCGTGACGTAGCGCTCCGCTATGGAGGAGAAGGCTGCGTGTACGAATGCGGGATCCGGCATGGTTCCTTACTTAAGGTGAGCCAGCAGAGCATCGCCAAAGGCGGAGGTACTCAGGGCGGTGCTGCCGGGAATCATCTCCGCCAAATCTGCCGTTACAGTCTTCTCCGAGATGGCGCCTTCGATGGCGGAAACAATGCGGTCTGCCGCCTCTGTCCAGCCCATATAGCGCAGCATCATCTCTGCAGAGAGGAGGAAGGAGCAAGGATTCACCTTATCCAAGCCGGCCAGTTTCGGGGCCGTGCCATGGGTAGCCTCAAAGACGGCATGACCGGTGCGGTAGTTGATGTTAGCACCCGGGGCGATACCTATGCCGCCCACTTGCGCGGCGAGGGCATCGGAGCAGTAATCTCCGTTGAGATTCAGCGTGGCAATGACGGAATGCTCTTGTGGGTGAATGAGGATTTCCTGAAGGAAGGCATCGCAAATGCAATCCTTTACGACGATACCATTGGGCAAACGGCACCAGGGTCCATCGCCAATGGGCGTGGCATTGAATTCACGGCGAGCCAGTTCGTACCCCCAATCGCGGAAGCCGCCCTCGGTAAATTTCATAATGTTGCCCTTGTGAACGAGCGTGACACTCGGGCGTTTATTTTCGATGGCGTACTGAATGGCGGAGCGCACGAGGCGTTCCGTGCCTTCGCGGGAAACAGGTTTGATACCGAAACCGGAAGTTTCCGGGAAGCGCACTTTATCTGCACGCTGGGGGAAGTTAGCATACAACCATTCGAAGAACTTAGCCGCTTCCGGGCTTCCGCTCTGAAACTCCACACCGGCATAAATATCCTCCGTATTTTCGCGGAAGATGACCATATCCACTTTTTCCGGAGATTTCACAGGTGTTTCAACCCCTCGGAAGTAACGCACCGGGCGAACGCAGCAGTACAAATCCAACCCCTGACGCAGAGCCACATTGAGAGAACGAATACCTCCGCCCACAGGCGTTGTCAGCGGTCCCTTAATGCCTACAAGATAGGTGCGGAAGGCTTCCATGGTATCCCGGGGCAGCCATGTCCCCACTGTATCGTAGGCTTTTTGCCCGGCCAGCACCTCCTGCCAAACGATGGCACGGGAATCACCGTATGCAGCAGCCACGGCAGCATCTATCACCCGCTGAGCGGCCCGCCAAATATCGGGGCCGGAGCCATCTCCGATGATATGGGGGATAATGGGGTAATTCGGCACGGAGAGCCCCTGCCCGGTCATGGTAATCGGTGTTCCTTTACTCATGGTGTTCTCTTGGATTAAAAACTGGTATTAGTTAATAGGTACAGGTGTTTATAAACTTACCTTTACGGGATCCTCCTCCACTTGGAGAGCATCGTCCCCGCCCTTGCCCATCATGCATATGGCAAAAAGAACAGCCACAAGAAGGGGAGGAAGAATGTAAAAGAAAATGTCCGCCCCCTCTTTTCCTTGGGTCAGGGAGCGGCGTGTAATGACTCTGGAGGGTTGCTTAGCCATAATTCGTCTGGTGCGCGTGCATTATATCATAAGTAGGCAGCTTTGCAATAAAAAATGCCCGGTGCAATTTCTGTTCAAAAAAAGACACGAAATCCCATGTGACTTTTTTGCCACAATCAATGCTTTTTACTTGAATTTTCCCGGGGAGCATGGTAGACACAGAGCCATACAATGGACATACCTACTCTCTATTACGTCATATGGGTTGCCCTGCTCTTGCTGTCGCTCTTCGGTCTCATTGTAGGTGTCAGCAACGATGCATGCAATTTCCTGAATTCCTCTCTTGGCTGCCATGCAGGCAAGTTTAACACAGTGGTGGCTGTGGCAGCGGTGGGTGTGCTGCTGGGTGCCTCTTTCTCCAGCGGCATGATGGAGATTGCAAAGAAAGGCATTTTCACGCCGGAGATGTTCACCTTCCACGAGGTGATGGTACTCTTCTTGGCCGCCATGGTGGCCAATGTGATTCTGCTGGACATTTTCAACACCTTTGGCTTGCCGACCTCCACCACGGTATCCATCGTATTTGCCCTGTTGGGTTCTGGGCTTGGTATGGCCATGTACGACCTCGGGCTCAACCCCGGAGGGCAGCTGGCAGAGTACATCAACATCAATAATGTTTCCTTCATTATTGCAGGCATTTTCCTCTCCGTAGCCATTGCCTTTACCTGCGGTACCACCATCATGTGGTTCTCCCGATTACTTTACAGTTTCCGCTACCAGCAGGTGTATCGTTTCGTGGGGCCGCTGTGGTGCGGCTTAGCCTTCACTGCCATCAGCTACTTTGCTGTGTTTAAGGGACTTAAAACGAGCCCTATTATGCAGGGTGGCATTAAGGAAATGCTGGAGAACAATCTCAATTTGGTAATTCCATGCGCCTTCATTGCATGGACAGCCATCGCCGCATTCCTTCAATACATATGCCGCATTAACACACTGCGGATTACCGTATTGGCCGGCACAGGTTCTCTGGCGCTTGCCTTTGCCGGGAACGACTTGGTGAACTTCATCGGCGTATTCATGGCGGCAGATGAGTCCATCAAGCTCTTCAACGGCGATATCAACATGCACATGGGAGGCTTGGCAGACAGTAAGCAGCAGGTGCAAATGATTTGGCTGGTTGCTGCGGGGCTCATCATGGTGGGCACGCTCTTCTTCTCCAAAAAAGCCAAAAAAGTAACGGAGACAGAACTTAAATTGGCCTCTTCCAACACGGGCAAGGAACGCTTTGGCTCCAGCCCGCCGGCACGTGTGCTGGTGCGCTACACGCTCAACACCCTGCGCTTTGTGGAACGCATTACCCCCAAGCCAGTGGCGGAGTTTGTGGGGCGGCGCTTCGCCCCCCTTGCCCCGGAGGAAGAAAGTGGTGCCCTGTTCGATATGGTGCGCGCCTCCGTAAACCTTACGGTGGCCGCCCTGCTCATCTCCATTGCCACGGATCTCAAGCTGCCGCTCTCCACCACATACGTCACCTTCATGGTATCCATGGGTTCCTCCTTGGCAGACCGTGCATGGGGGCGCGATAGCGCCGTGTACCGCATTACCGGTGTTCTGGTTGTCATTGGCGGCTGGTTCATGACAGGGCTTGCAGCCTGCGCGGCTGCGGCACTAGTGGCTCTCATCATGGCCTACGGCGGCATATGGGGCATTACCGTTATGCTGACGATTGGCGGTGTACTCTTCATCAAATCCACCTTCTTCGATAAGATATCCAAGGAGGAGATTCGCCTTCTGAACGTGAAGAGTGAAGCTGCTGTTCAGGACTATGCCAAGGCAGCCTCCGGGCGTTTGGGGCGCATGATTGGCATCTACAAAGCCACGGTAAAAGCTCTGCTGGAGGAAGACCGCGATGGGCTGAAACGCCTACGTAAAAAGACTCGTTCCCTCAAGCGGGATTTGGAAGCCGTGCGAGAAAACGAGATTCTGCCTACCTTGCGCACTATTCCGGCAGAATTAGCAGATCGTGGGCAGCTCATCTTCCGCATCTCGGAGATTTCCCTCAACACCTGCGAGCGCCTGCTCACGCTGGTGAAAGCCAGTTACAACCACATCGACAATAACCACGAGGGGCTCAACGAGGAGCAAGCCCGAGATATGCTGGCACTTACGGATAAAATCGGACGTTTCTATCCGGATTTGACAGATATGCTCAAGAAAGGTGACTTTGACGGCATTAAGGCCAAACTTGAAACCCGCGACCAGCTTAGTGAGGATTTCGCCGAGTGCATTACCACACACCTGATGCACAATGCTGCCGATGAGAGCGGCATGCGCAATGGCATTCTCTATCTTACGCTTCTGAACGAGACACGCGCCATGGTAAGCCATGCCTTCTCGTTGATTGAGCGTATCAAAGAGCTTTACGAAGGCTAAAACCGCCCTGCTCTTTTCTTCTTTCGGAAGCTCCATCGCATCCGGTGGAGCTTCCTCCTTTTTCCGAGTGACTTTATTTTGCGGACAACCTAACATTCTACTTGCCAATAAGGGAACACACATGGTACAATCCGCGCGCGGGGCGCGGTGCCCCCTCTTACACGCTAACCATGAAAAAGCATCATCTCACCATTGCGACCATTCTGGTATTTCTGCTCATGGTGCTGCTGTCCGGCTCCGCCTGCGGGAATACGGGGGCAGAGGCCCCGGCATCCGCCCCGGCAGCAGAAGGCTCCTCCACCGCACCCCGCAAAAAGATTTCCTGCATTCAGGATTTGAAGGGATATAAACTGGCTGTACCGCAAGCCACTGTACAGGACGTTTACATCCAGCAGCATTACCCGGAGCTTACCATTGTGCGCTACAATTTCGAAGCCGATATGGTGCAGGCTCTCCAGCAGGAGCTGTGCGATGCCATCATCATGGATGACGTTATTTGCTACGCTCTGACTAAAAAGTTTGACAACATCACCATTCTGAAGGATAGCCCTGTACCCGTGAATGACATGGGCATGGTTTTCGGCAAGGAACAGGCAAAACTCTGCCAACAATTCAACACCTTTCTGAAAGAACTCCGCGCCAGCGGGGAGTACGATAAGCTCATGGAGCGCTGGCTCAAACACTTCGATACGGCTCCCATGCCGGAGATTGAAGAGTACACGGAAGGCGAGCCCCTGGTGGTAGGCATGGAGCCCTGCACGGAGCCCATTGTTTTTGTACGGGACGGTGAGGTTGTCGGCTTCGATGCAGAGCTTGTAAAGCGTTTTGCAGCATGGTTGAAGCGACCGCTCATCATTGAAAAGATTGACTACTACGGGCTCATTACCGCCGCCGCTGCCGGGCGTGTACACATGGCAGCCAGTGGCATGCTCATTACCGACGAACGTTCCGAGAGCGTGCTTTTTTCCGATTCGTACTACGAGAGCCACTCCCGTATCGCCGTGCTGACACGCAATGCCGCCACCGCGCAAGAGGAGGCAGCCGCCCCGACACCCAAGGAAGAAGAACGCGGATTTTTTGCCTCCGTGGTCAATAGTTTTTACCGCAACATCATCCAAGAGCAGCGCTATCTTCTACTGTGGGAGGGGCTCAAACTCACCGTCCTCATCTCTATATGCGCAGTACTGCTGGGCACCCTTTTGGGAGCAGGCGTATGTTACCTGCGTATGAGCAGCAATGCCATTTGCCGGAGGTTTGCCATGGTATACATCGACATTATGCGCGGCACCCCGGTACTGGTGCTGCTCATGCTGATGTTCTATGTGGTCCTTGCCAAATGGAACACTCCGGCCACCATTGTAGCCATCATCACTTTCGGCATGAACTTTGCCGCTTATGTGAGCGAGATGTTCCGCACCTCCATATGCAGCGTAGACCGAGGGCAAACGGAGGCCGGCATCGCCATGGGCTTCTCCCCGGTGCGCACTTTTATCTACATTGTATTGCCGCAAGCTGTGCAGCGCGTGCTGCCCGTGTATAAGGGAGAGCTTATTTCCCTCATCAAAAACACCTCCATTGTGGGTTATATTGCGATTGAGGACCTCACCAAGGTATCCGATATTATCCGAGGTCGCACTTTCGACCCCTTCTTCCCGCTCATTATGGTGGCGGTACTCTACTTCCTGATTGCTTGGCTATTCACCCTGTTGCTGGACCACATCGGCCGCAAATTCAACGCCTGACCCCACCCCTGAACGAGACATGATCCAGATTAAACATTTGCAGAAGAGCTTCGGAAATCTTCAGGTACTGCGGGATGTTACCGTAAACATTAAGCGCGGGGAAGTCATCTCCATCATCGGGCCCTCCGGCACCGGGAAAAGCACCTTCCTGCGCTGCCTGAACCTGCTGGAGCAACCCACAGGAGGCAGCATTATCATCGATGGGGAAGAAATCCTCTCCCATAAGACGGATAGCTCCAAGCTGCGGCAGAAAATGGGTATGGTGTTCCAATCCTTCAACCTCTTCAACCACCTCACCGTTTTGGAGAACGTCTGCATCGGTCCTGTAAAACTTCTGGGGAAAAGCCCCATCGAAGCCGTGCAGCGAGGGATGAAAATTCTGAAACTGGTCGGCATGGCGGAAAAGGCACGCTCCATGCCCTCAGAACTTTCCGGCGGGCAAAAGCAGAGAGCAGCCATTGCTCGCTGCCTTTCCATGAACCCGGAGATTATCCTCTTCGATGAGCCCACCTCCGCCTTGGATCCCACCATGGTGAGCGAGGTACTCTCCGTTATCCGTTCCCTTGCCAAGCAAGGCATGACTATGGCCATCGTGACGCACGAGATGTCCTTTGCCCGCAATGTAAGCAGCCGCGTGCTGTACATGGACCAAGGAGAAATTTACGAAGAGGGCACCCCGGAGGAAATTTTTGACCGGCCGAAACGCGAACGCACGCGCATTTTTGTGAATCGCATCCGCGATTTCCATTACAGCATCCACAGCGCGGATTTCGACCTCTTTGCCCTGCAAGCAGAATTCCAGCTTTTCTGCAATAAATACTTCCTCTCGGAAATGGCCGTAGCACATGCTATGCAGCTGGCAGAAAAGGTACTCCGCACACTTCCGCTGAACGATGGCGGAGCAGACCTCTATTTCCGCTACTCAGAAAAGACTTATGCTCTGGCCATGGAGCTGCTCATGCCGGGGGATGCCCCCTCCATGCTGGCACAACTGCGCGAGGATGCAGAGATTTCCGCATTGATGGATACCCTCTGCACTGCACAGAGCGAAGTGGAGGAAAACACCCCCAGCGGGCGCAGACTTCGCTTGCGTCTGGATTTACGCGAGGAGGAGGATTAACTCCCCCTCCCCGCAAGCTCAGGGCTTAGGGTGGTGATGCATCCGGCAGCATTGCACGCAAGCCAGTGCAATAAACGCCCCCAGCCCCACCAAAACCACCGTCTTACAGAGGGACGCAGCCCGGCGGCAGCACATTTGCTTCATCCGGCATGGGGATTCCTTGCTGCATTCCGCATGCTCCGGCGTATCGATATTCTCATTATTTTCCATACGCAGAATAGACACGCCAGCCCCCCTTGCCCATTGAAAAACGGATTCTCCACCGGGAAGAAAATCTTTTCCCAAACGGCCTCGCGCCCATGAAAGAAAGGGCAATGCAAAACACTTGAACCCTAACAGAGAAGAACCAACACTCAACAGTTTGAAAAGCTGGCTAAAATACGGCTTGCCAACGGAGCTTGACTCAGGTATAATGCGCCCGCATCACAAGTGATGTTTCATATCTATGTCCGGCAATCTCACTTACAAGCAATCCGGCGTCGACACCATTGAGGCGCAGTCTTTTGTTCACGACATCAGCGCACATGTAAAGCGCACCCAAAAAAATCGCCAACTTTGCAATGCCTTCGGGCTCTTTGCAGCGGCCTATGACCTCTCCTCCTACAAGGAGCCCGTTATCGTAACGGGTACGGATGGCGTGGGCACTAAGACGGAAATCCTCTTCGATATGGATATGCTGGAAACAGCAGGTAAAGACCTCGTGGCGATGAATGTGAATGACATCCTGACCACCGGTGGTGACCCCCTCGTCTTCCTGGACTATCTGGGCATCTCCAATCTGGAGGTGGAAAAGCCCCGCATCACCCGCCTCGTGGCCGGTATGTGCGATTATCTGGAAAGCTGCAACTGCATTCTTGCCGGTGGTGAAACAGCCGAAATGCCCGGCGTTGTGCCCGAAAATCTGGTGGAAATGGCAGGTTTCAGCATTGGCTGCGTGGAGAAAAGCCAAATGATTGACCCCTCTAAAGTGGCCGTGGGAGACATCCTCATCGGTTACCCCAGCGATGGGTTCCACGCCAATGGCTGGAGTTTGGTGCGCCGCGTCCTCAAGCAGAACCCCGACCTCCTGACGGAGGAGGAACTGCGCGCCCTGCTGGCACCCACCCGCCTGTACCACGATGTGGTGTACGATATGCGCAAACTCGGCATCACCCCGAAGGCATATGCCCACATTACCGGTGGCGGCCTGCCCGAGAATCTGGAGCGCTTCCTGGGCGAAAAGGGTGCCGACCTCGAAATCCCCTATTGGGATAATGCCCCGGCCCAGAAGGTACTCCGATTCGTGGATGCGGAAGACCGCTTCCACACCTTCAACATGGGCATCGGCTGGGTAACCATCGTCTCCCCGGAGCAGGTGGAGCAGGCTCTTACCGCCGGTCCCGGCGGTGTAGTCATCGGCACCATGCGCGAAGGCAAGGGCATCAAGGTTTCCGTTCGTAAGTAACCCCGCTTTACTTTTCCGTTTATGTCCGCAGCCATACGATTGCTCAAGCCTCTTTCCTACTTCGCAGAGAAGTACGGAGCCCCGGATTGGGCCTTCAACAAGCTTTTCCTCCTCATGGAAAAGCAGCGCAATCGCGGCCAAGATGGTGCCGGTGTGGGATGCATCAAGCTCAATATGCCTTTGGGTGAGCCCTACATCACCCGAGCAAGAGATGCTTCCTCCTCCGCCATGACTAACATCTACTCCGCCCAGCAGCGCATCCTGCGCCGCCTGCGCAAGGAGGGCACCATCAAAGGGATGGATGCCGAGACCTACAAACGCCATTTCAACTTTGGCGGCGAGGTACTCATGGGGCATCTTCTTTACGGAACCGGTGGCGCACAGTACGAAGAAAGCAGCTGCCACCCCTTCCTGCGCCGTTCCAACTGGCCCACTCGCACCCTCATGCTGCAAGGGGACTTCTCCATGACGAACGTGTCCGAGCTGCACGAAAAACTCATTGCACGCGGGCAGCACCCCGTATTCGATACCAACACGCAAGCCATTCTGGAGGAAGTAGGTTACTATCTGGACGAGGCCCACACGGACCATTACCGCCAGCTGCGCAACCAAAACGTGGACGGCAGGGATATACCCGCCATCATCTCCGCAGAACTCAACCTCTTCGACGTCATCAGCAAAGCCTCCCGCGATTGGGATGGCGGTTATACCATTATGGGTGGCGTGGGCAACGGCGATTTCTTCTGCCTGCGGGATCCGCATGGCATCCGTTATTGCTACTATGTGCTTACGGACGAATTTCTGGCCATTGCCAGTGAGCGCGTACCGCTGATGAGCGTGATGGAAGTGGACCAAAGCGAGGTGAAGGAACTCCCCCCGGCCAATATGATAGTAGTCAAGGCCGATGGGCAGGTATCCATTAAGGAGTATACCACCCCACTGGAACCCACCCCCTGCTGCTTCGAGGATATATACACATCCCGCGGGAATGACCCCGTTATCTACCGGGAGCGCAAAGCCCTCGGCGCCAATCTCACGGAGCGAGTAGTGGAGAGCTTGGACGGCAATTTCTCCAAAGCGGCCATCACCTTCATCCCGAACACGGCGGAAGTATCCTACTACGGGCTGCTGGAAGGTTTGCGTTCCTACCGCCGCAACAAGGTAACGGAAGCCATGATTCAGGCTTTCCGCGATGGCTCCATGAGCGAGGAACTCATCAACGAACTCATCCTCCGCCGCTGGCCGCGTGCGGAAAAAATCGCCCATAAGGACATCAAACTCCGTACATTCATCTCCGAGGAGAGCAGCCGCAAACAAATGGCTTCCCAAGTGTACGACCTCACCTACGGCTCCGTGCATGAGGATGAGGTACTGGTGGCCATCGACGACTCCATCGTACGCGGCACCACACTGAAAATGAGTCTTTTGCGCCTCTTAGCTCGCACAAAGGCACGTAAAATCGTGGTAGTATCCTCCGCACCACAGGTACGTTACCCGGATTACTATGGTATTGACATGAGCGAGCTGGGTAAATTTGTTGCCTTTTTGGCAGCAGTTTCCCTCCTGCACAAGAAGGGACGCTCCGACATCCTTACCGATGTATATGCCGAATGCAAGCGTACCCTCGCCCTCCCTCCGGCAGAGCGCCGCAACCCCGTGCGTAAGATATACAGCGCCCTCACCCCGGATGAGATTACGGAAGAAATTTCCCGCATGGTAACACCGGATGATGCTAACTGTGAAATCCAGTGTATCTTCCAAACTCTGGAAGGGCTGCACGATGCCATCGAAGGCCCCTGCGGGGATTGGTACTTCAGCGGGCACTACCCCACCCCCGGAGGTTACACCATGGTGAACAAAGCCTATATCGATTGGTACGAAAGCACTCTTGGTCGCGCCAGCGCCTGGATCCTCTGAGAGCCTATCTTCTAACCCCTTAACAAGTCCTGGGAGTGGAGAGCTCCGCAAAACTCTCCATTCCCGGCGGCTTCCCTACCCCAACCCAACCCCACCCTATGCCCCTGAATCATGAACGAAGCCCCCAAAGAATCCCACGCAGAACTCCCGGACGAGGAACTCATCAAGAGAACCCTCGATGGGCAGACTCGCGCTTATGACGAATTAATACGCCGCCATAGCCGCAAGCTCCATGGGATGCTGATACAGATGCTCAACAGCGAGGCAGATGCCTACGATGTGGCTCAGGAATCCTTCCTGAAAGCCTTCCATTCCCTGCGTTACTTCAAAGGAAGCAGCTCCTTTTATACATGGCTGTATTCCATTGCCCTTAACAATGCCCGGAACTTCCTCCGCAAACGCCGGAGGGAGCATTCTTACAGTCTGGATAATGATGAAAAGGGCAACCCCCTCGAAAAGGACAATGAGCTGGCCGATAAGGCACTCAGTGCCGACCCCGTGCGCCAAGCCCAAATTACGGATTTGCGCCGTAAACTTGCCCACGCCATCAGCCAGCTCTCTCCCGCCCACCAAGAGGTGGTCAACCTCTGCGATATCCAAGGACTCTCCTACCCGGAAATCGCCAAAATTATCAATATCTCGGAAGGCACGCTCCGCTCTCGCCTCCACTATGCCCACAAACAATTACAGGGCATCCTGGCGGATGAGATGAGATAAGCCCTTCCCTCCGCATCATATGGCAAAGGCATCCCGCCCGGCTGCCACGGAAAATACTTGCCAATAAAGCCCGAAACAGGTAGAATCGCGCCGTCATGACTGAATTGCCGAAGGCCTACGAACCTACACTAGTTGAAGAAAAATGGCAAACTCGCTGGGTATCAGAGGGTTGCTTCCACGCGAATCCTCATTCCGAAAAGCCGGCATACAGCATTGTAATCCCCCCACCCAATGTGACGGGCGTGCTGCACATGGGCCATGTGCTTAACAACACCATTCAGGATATTCTGGCACGCCGCGCGCGGCAGGAAGGCAAGGAGGTACTCTGGCTCCCCGGCACGGACCATGCCGGCATTGCCACTCAGGCTCGTGTGGAAAAGGAACTGGCCAAGGAAACGCCCCCGCGCACGCGCTACGATGTAGGGCGCAAGGCTTTTGTGGACATGGTGTGGGAATGGAAGGAAAAACACGGCGGCATCATCATTAAGCAGCTCAAGAAACTCGGCTGCTCCTGCGACTGGGAGCGAGAGCGCTTTACGATGGACGAAATCTTTGCCCCGGAAGTGGCACGCGCCTTCGTGGAGCTATTTAAAGAAGGTCTCATCTACCGCGGGCGCCGCATGGTAAACTGGGACCCCGTGCTTCGCACCGCCCTTTCGGACGAGGAGGTTATCATGACCCCCTCCAAGAGCAAGCTCTACACCATTCGCTATAAATTGGCCGATGGCAGCGGCCAGTTGCTGGTATCCACCACGCGCCCGGAAACCATTATGGCAGACGTGGCCGTAGCCGTAAACCCGGCAGACCCGCGATTCTCCCACCTCATTGGCAAAACCGTTATCCGCCCGCTCTGCGAGGCGGAGATTCCCATTATTGCGGATGAGCATGTGGAAATCGAATTCGGCACAGGTGCCCTTAAAATTACCCCGGCGCATGACCGCACCGACTTCGAGGTGGGCACAAAACATCATCTGGAAATCATCGACATCCTCACCGCCGATGGCCATATCAACTGCCCCGGCTGCCCGGAGCTTCACGGCATGGACCGCTTCGAGGCGCGCGACAAATCCATCGAACTCATCGAAGCCAAAGGACTTCTCGAAAAGGTGGAGGATTATGAGAACAACGTAGGCATTAGCCAGCGCTCCGATGTGCCCATCGAACCGCGCCTGAGCATGCAGTGGTTCCTCAAATATCCCTGTGTTCAGGAAGCAGCGGAAGCCGTAGCCAAGGGCGATATTGTTTTCCGCCCGGCGCACTGGGCCAAAACCTATGCCCACTGGCTGGAAGGTATACAGGACTGGTGCATTTCCCGCCAGCTGTGGTGGGGGCATCGCATTCCCGTTTGGTATCGCAAGGACAAGGCTGCCGTTCTGCAGGAAGCCACCAAGCTGGACGAGGCTGATGCCGCCGCCGGGGATATCTATGTGGGCGTAGAGCCCCCTGCCGACCCGGAAAACTGGGTGCAGGACGAAGATGCCCTCGACACATGGTTCAGCAGCTGGCTCTGGCCCTTCTCCACCATGGATAAGGAATGCTTGGCTAAGTTCTACCCCACCAGCGATTTGGTAACCGGCCCGGACATTATCTTCTTCTGGGTAGCCCGTATGATTATGGCCGGCTACCGCTTTGCCGGCGGCAAACCTTTCGGCAACGTATTCTTCACCTCCATTGTGCGCGATTTGTTGGGGCGCAAGATGAGCAAGAGCTTGGGCAATAGCCCGGATCCGCTGGATCTCATTGCACGCTACGGAGCAGATGGCCTACGCTTCGGTCTCATGCGCATTGCCCCCACCGGTACGGATGTTAAGTTCGATGAGAAACAAATTGAGGAAGGCAAAAACTTTGCCAACAAGCTGTACAATGCCGCCCGTTTCCGCATGATGCAAGGCAGCGCCGGCACCACCCCTGCACCGCGTTTCACTGCGGTACACATCGATATCCTCTCCAAACTCAAAGAGCTGCACAGCACCATTGCCGAGGCGCTTGGCAAGTACGAATTCAACACCTACACACAGGCTCTCTACTCCTTCTTCTGGAACGAATACTGCTCCCTCTTCCTGGAAGCGGTGAAGAACGACCTGCGCGAGGGGGATGCCGCCGTACGTAATGCCACCTTGTTCACCATGGACACCGTGCTGCGCCACTATCTGGCACTGCTGGCTCCCATCATGCCTCACATTGCGGAAGAGCTGTGGGCCAGCCTTAGCTTTGCAAAAAACGATCTACCGCTGATGAGTACCCGACTTCCTAATCCGGATACCCTCTTAGCCGGATTGGATGATATAGCTGTATCCAAAGCTCGCGCCACAGCCACGGCGCTGTACGAAACAGCTAATAAAGCACGTAACCTGAAAGCAGAATACAACCTTGCCACCAACCGTAAGGTACGCTTCGTACTGAAACCGGGAACCCTCCCCGTGGACGAGGATTTAGCAGCCCGCTTGGCACTGCTTGCCGGAGCCCAAAGCACCACCTGCGATACCGCCTACGAAGCACCCAAAGGTACACCCACAGCTCTTACTCCCTTTGGAGAACTCTTCCTGCCCTTGGAAGGGCTTGTGGATGTGGAAGCCGAGCGCACCCGCATTACCAAGGAACTGGAAAAGATGAGCAAGGAAATTGCCAAGAGCCAAGCCAAATTGGGCAATGCTTCCTTTGTGGACCGCGCTCCCGCCGCCGTGGTGGAACAGGAACGCGCACGCTTGCAAGAATGGGAAAGCAAAAAAGCCCAGTTGGAAAGCATGCTCCAAGCTCTGGGTTAAATTATTAAATATACATACATTTACTGCAAGAATGACACCCTCCGCCCAACTTACCCCCAACGAAAAAAAGGATTTAGAACTCTGTGGCATCACCACCGCCGAGCAGCTGCAACGCGTTTCTCCGAGGCAGCTTTGGCAGGATTTGCAAAAAGCGGTACAGTATTTCCCCCAGCACCGGCTCTGCATCACCAGAGAACGCTTGGAGGAACTCTGCAAAAGCACCATCCCGGCGGATGCCGCTGAGCCTATACCCCAAAAACCGGAGCCCACTTCCGGGCTCCGCATCGTGCGCCAGCCGGCGCAGGCTCATCTGCGCCATAATAGGGGGGAAGAACTGCCGGAAGGGCTAGCCGACCTGCACGGCGTCCAAAAGGCGGAGCGGCTTTCCCGCCGCAGCCATTCCATTCACTGCAAGAGCCCGTTCCTTACCTATCTGGGAGCTTTTACCACACTTTTGCTCCTCATTCCGCTCTCCGCATTCATCGTTATCCCCTTGCTTATCGTTCAGGGGGTGCTGACGAATGAATACCTACTGCCGATAGTACTGGCGGTAGCCGCGACAGTCATACCTTATGTGGTTATATCGCGTTTCACCGCCTGCCCTGTATGCCACATCAACCTCTATTCCTTCCGGGATTTCCCGCGCAATAAGAGCGCCCACAAAATCCCCCTTCTGGGTTACACCTTCGGCACGGCTCTGCATGTGTTCTTTTGCCTCAACTTCCACTGCCCGGCCTGCGGTACTCGCATGAGAATCTTCAGCAAAGGTAAACATTAATTTTCACCATGATTGTACGCAGCCTATTCTGCACTTTTCTCTTGGCAGCTACCATGCTTTGTTCCGCTCAGGAGCAGGCGGATTCCCACCAAGATGTAGCCGCAGCCATGGTGGATTTCCTCTCCCGCACGGAAATGTGCCTTAACACCTGCCGGGATACAGCCTCCGTTCAGGCGGCTATCCCCGCCTTGGAAGAGTTGAAAAAAGAAGCAGCCGCACTCAGCCGCCGCCAAGCACAACTCCCCGAACCCACGGTACAGGATTACATGGCTGCGCAGTCTCTTGCCGGTGATTTTTCCACCCTTTGGAGTGCCATCCGCACCCACATCGAACGCCTCGAAACCGAGGGGCTCATGAGTGATACTCTCCGCCAAATCCTCCATATTGCGCCGCCCGCACCCCAACCATAAGACTTGTGGGTGCATTTTTTTATTTTTACACAAACACAAGATATAGTAGGCTCGTTTTTTATTCGGTGCCACATCCTCGGGTCTCGAAACAAGACGGCTTCCGGGCTGCATGCAGGCCGAAATTTTAGGCTTGCAAAAAATAAACAAAGCCGTAATATCGAGGGGTACGAACGGTAGTTCCCCACCTCCATGAGCAAGCCTACTTCCCGCCATTCCCAGCACCTGAGCAAGGACGATGTCCAGCATTTGGCCGACTTTGTTCTCTTTTCTCAGCGCAGCTGCATACTGCACCTCTCTCCCACGCTCACTAAAGGCAAAGTATCCTACCCGCAATTCTTTCTGCTGACTTATTTGGCCGTAGAGGAATGCCTTTCCATGAGCAACATTGCCCGCATGATGGGACATTCCACAGCAGCCGCCACCGGCATGGTGGATAAGCTGCAGGAGCTGGGCTATCTTAAGCGATACACCGCAGCTGCGGACCGCCGCAAAATCATGGTACGCATCACCGAGCAAGGGCGCAATCTCGTTTCCTCCATGCGCGACAACATTGCACGCGATTTGGCTCAGCTCATGGCTCGGGAGCCGGAAGAAACCCCGGCACACCAAGCGCACCGCATCATTACCCGCCAAAAGGCTCCCCACTAAATAATACTCTTCGTATGAGCAACTATTCCCCGCAATATCTGGCAGAACTCAATGCCTACCCGGAAAACTTTGCACGCTTTATCACCCGCATTCCCGGAGTGAGTACCACCACGGATCGCAACGCCGTCATTGCAGCCCTTACACCCACACACGAAGCCGTACTGGAGGAGGGAGGGATAGCCCCCAAGATGCTGCGCCGCGCACAGCAGGTGCATGGCAACCGCGTGGCCTTGGTGGGAGATATCGGATGCTCATACCCGGTGGAAGGCGTGGATGGGCTGTATTGCGGAGGCAAAGCAGATTGCTGCCTTGGCATTTATGTGGCGGATTGCGCGGCCATTTGGATTTATGATACCGTAACGCAAGCGCGCGCGCTGCTCCACTCCGGCAAGCAAGGCACCCTGCAAAACATTGTGGCAAGCGCCATGAATTCCATGCGAAAGAGCATTGGCGTGGAAGCGCAGAACTGCATTGCCGCCATCTCCCCCTGCATTCGCCCTCCGCATTACGAAGTGGATATTGTTTCCATGATTAAGGACCAGCTCGTACAAGCCGGCATCAACCCCGAGAACATTACCGACAGTGGGCTGGATACGGCAGCAGATACGGAAAACTTTTACTCCTACCGTGTGGAAAAGGGCAATACCGGGCGCATGCTGGCACTATTCGGGAGAATTCCCTCGAAAGAGGAAGCATGAGAATCCCGAATTCCAAGCAAGAACTCCGGCAAGCAGTCCTTGCACGGCTGCGGAAAATGAGCCCGGAGCTGGTGGCTGAATATTCCGCAAGGTTACGCCGTTTACTTTCCCCACTGCTGCAAGGGCAAAGGCAACGCATTGCCCTGTACGCCCCCCTTCCCCACGAGGTGAATCTGCTGCCATTGCTGAAGGAACACCCCCAGCACCGGTACTATTTCCCGCGCTGTCTGCCCGGGCGCAGACTTTCATTCCACCGCGTGCAGCATGCGGAGCAAGATTTCATCCCCGGAGCCATGGGCATCCCCGCTCCGGCGGAGCATCTGCCCGGCATTCAAGCGCAAGAGCTGCAACTCATCATTGTTCCCGGAGTGGCTTTTACCCGGACCGGGAAAAGGCTTGGCTACGGAGGCGGCTTTTACGACCGCTACCTACCACAGTGTACCCAAGCCCGGATAGTAGCCCTCGCCATGCCGGAGCAAATGGTACCGGAGCTTCCCACCGAAACTCACGATTTAAGCATCCCGACACTTTACGCGCTTTCTTAGCGCGTATAGAGTATGTGGGAAAAGCCTTCGAAGTTTTCCAACACCTCGCGCCGGGAAAACACCCCGGCAAAAGGGGGAAACCAAGTATCCGCCTCGTGGGTTCCCTGCACTTCGGATACGTGCAGTCTTTGCATGCGGGGCAGCAGCATCTCGTATATCTGCGCACCGCCAATCACCATCACCTCAGCATCTTGCAGTTCCATGCCCTCCAGTGCTGCAATATGTTGAATTACCGTGGCACCGGGTGCCTTGTACGCGGCATTGCGCGTAAGGACGATATTCTGGCGCCCCGGCAGGGGGCGTCCCAAACTTTCCCATGTTTTGCGCCCCATCAGAATAGGGTGTCCCATCGTCAGGCGCTTAAAGAGTTTCATATCCTCCGGGAGGCGCCAGGGGATTCCCTGCCGAAAGCCGATACCGCGAGCGGCATCCATGGCCACCACTCCTGTTAATCGGATATTCATACGGATACGGCCGCTTTAATATGGGGGTGCGGGTCATAATTCTCCAACGTAAAGTCGGAGAAATCGAAACCGTCAATCTCCGTCACCGCCGGATTCAGCTTCATCGTCGGCAGGGGGCGCGGCTCGCGGGAGAGTTGCAGGCGCGCCTGTTCCAAATGGTTTTTGTACAAATGCAAATCCCCGAAGGTGTGTACATATTCCCGAGGCTCGTAGCCGCACACCTGTGCCACCATCATGAGCAGCAGGGCATAGCTGGCAATGTTAAAGGGCACCCCAAGGAACAAATCGCAACTGCGCTGGTAAAGCTGGAGGCTCAAGCCGTGGCGTTCTCCCTCCTTCTGCGCCGGAATAACACAGAACTGAAACAGGCAATGGCAAGGAGGCAGCGCCATTCCTTCCACCTCTGCCACATTCCATGCGCTCACCAAATGCCGGCGGCTCCATGGATTCTTTTTCAGCCCCTCAATCAGGGCTGCGATTTGGTCAATACTGCCGCCCTTTCCATCCGGCCATGCACGCCACTGGGAGCCATACACCGGACCGAGGTCGCCATTCTCATCGGCCCATTCGTCCCAAATACTCACGCCATGTTCCTGCAGCCAGCGCACATTGGTGCTGCCTTTCAGGAACCAAAGCAGTTCGTATATAATGGAGCGCAGATGCAATTTTTTCGTTGTAAGGCAGGGGAAGCCCGCCCGAAGGTCGAAGCGAGCTTGCCGCCCGAACACTCCCACCGTGCCCGTACCGGTACGGTCCTCGCGGCCTACCCCATTGGTAAGCACATCGTGCAGCAAATCCAAATACTGTTTCATGAAAGGGCAATGCCTGAATTAAAGCCCTAAAGCCACGCGAATTTCCTCTGCATAGCGAGCAGCCTTTTCCGCGAAGCTCAACTCCGAATCCTTGTAGAGGATTCCACGGGAAACATTGATGGTGGGCGGAGCCATGCGGGAGCCCCCCGTCAGCGCGGAGAGGTCGCCACCTTGGGCACCGAGCCCGGGGATAAGCAAGGGAGCATCGGGCAGTTCCGTCAGGATGCGGCTATTGGCATTAGTGAGCCCCACGACCATGCCCACCTCCGTAGCGCTTCCCTCCTCGCGGGAGCGAATCACCATATCCCCCACAAGTTGGTAAACTTTGCGTCCATCTGCCAGCACCTGCTGCTCCACATCCGCAGAGCCGGGATTCGTTGTCACCGCCAGCAGATAAACAGCCTTTCCGGGGCGATCCAGAAAAGGAGCCAGAATATCGTACCCCATGAAAGGATTGAGCGTCACGGCATCCACATCCATGCGGTCAAAGTAAGCCTGAGCGTAGTACTTTTGCGTTTCGCCGATATCGCCGCGCTTGGCATCCAAAATCACGGGAATATCCTTGGGCATATCCGGCAGCAACTCTTCCAGCAGCTTCAGACCGGGCAGGCCCATGGCCTCAAAATAAGCGATATTCGGCTTATAGGCCGCTGCATAGGGGGCAGTTTCCTCCACAACCTTGCGGAGCCAATCCGCCAGCTCATTCATATTTTCCGACTGGGGACGAGGATCCAGCCCTACGCACAAGGCAGAGCGAGTTGCAGCAATCCGGGCAGCGAGTTTCTCCGTGTACTTCATGGCGCGTATTCTAGCACATTATCCCCATGCGGACAAGTCATAATTCCGGCTCCGGCACAGCATTTTCCGGCGCCGCCGGATGGCTATGTCAGCAAGCATCTTTACACTTGCACAGGCGGAAGTATCCACCTATAATGCAGAGCATGATAAGGAGCTTACATATGGTGCTGATTGCCGGTCTTGCCGGCTTACCGACCATGGGAACGGAAGACGCAGTGAAGCAAATTCTCGCCGGATGGCAGCAGCGTACGGCAGAGTATAAAGCCGCCATACAGCAAGCACCTAACGATGAAGCGCGAGCAGCAATTCCCGCTCCGGCAGCACAAGATATTGCTCCTGCCCTCTGGGCATCTATTAGCGGCAAAACAGGCATGCGTGAAGAAGTACTGCCCCGCAGCCGCAGGGAAAAAGCCAAGGGAGTCAAGCCCCGCACACGCAAAATAGCTACCTTTGAATACGAACAAGCATGGGCTCTGCCGGCCATCAACTGGATTCTGCAATACCCTGCTGCCTTTGCCTCTGCTTTTACGGAGGAGCAACAGGCGCAGTTGAATTATTTTTCCAGAGATATTATTGATTCCCTGTCCAGAGTACATTTTACCCACCCGGACATGGCCGAAACTTGCGTCCATCTTTCCGGAACAGCCGGAGTGCGTGAGTACGAAATCCTCCAAAAGGTATACCAACGTAACAGCTCCCGAAGCGCACGAGCCTGCGCCGCTCTGGGCATGAGCCTTATGCTGAACAACCCGCTGGTTTCCGGCCTAGAGGGCAGCGAGGCCATGGCCAGAGGCAAGCGGTTGTATTACTTAAAGCAATCCCTCCTGCTGGCGGAGAAGGACACGAAATTTGGTACCCTCCCTCTTACGGATGTGGCCATGGAGCAAGCCTACTACCTGCGCCATTTGGCTAAGGGGTGCATTGCCCCCCAAATCCAAGTGAAAGATGTGAATGGGCAGCAGGCAACCCTCCCTCAAAAAGGCAAGGCAACCCTATTGCTTTTCTGGGCTCCCGGAGAGAGTGCCAGTGTGGCCATGATGCAGGATTACACTCGCCTTTGCGAGGAGTACCCGGAGGTGCATATTTGCCCCATCATCCCTTTTGCCTCCCCGGAAGAAATAGCACAGGAACTGCAAAACTGCGGTGTATCCGCCACCTACATCGATAACGAAAACGGGGAAGCCGGGCAAAGCTACCGCATCCGCCAAGTTCCCACCGCCATCCTCATCGGTAAGGATGCGGGCATCATCCACAGCGGGGCACCCGATATTCAGCTCCAAGCAGCACTGGATGCTCTTGCAGACTCCTCCCGAAATGCCGATAAGGCAGCACGCCCCAAAATTCTCATCCGCGAAAAGAACAACGCATCCGTGCCCCCGCCCGATTCCGGAACGAAAGCCCCCGATGCCACAGCAGGTGAAAGCGTGCCGGAATTACGTGAAATGCCGGAGTTTTAACACGGCTCCCAAGCCATCGTTTTTTGCTTGATTCCCCGTACTCAAACAAGTATACTGCCTCCCAGTATGAATCCTCCTGCCATTGCCATCGACGGACCCGCCGCTTCCGGCAAATCCACAGTTGCAAAGCTGATTGCCAAGGAACTGGGCTACACCTTTATCAACACGGGGGCCATGTATCGTGCTGTTACCTGGTACATTTTGCAGAAAGGCATTACCCCTACCGATACGGCTGCAGTACTTTCCGCCCTGCCCGGCATTCCCCTTTCCTTCGGAAAAGAGGGAGCTAATTCCACCGTTGTTTACGAGGGGCGAGTTCTGACCGCTGAGCTGACGGAGAAAAGCACCAATGACAATGTATCCGCCATTGCCTCCATTCCGGAGGTTCGCGCCCTGCTGGTGGAAAAACAGCGCGAGTACAACACCCGGGAAGCCGTGGTGATGGAGGGCAGAGACATCGGCACCGTTGTGTTCCCTAATACGCCCTTTAAGTATTTTGTTACCGCTTCCGAGGAAGTGCGTGCTGCCCGCCGTGCCGCAGAAGGCATTACGGATTCCATTGCCGAGCGCGACCGCAAGGATTCCCAAAGAGCTTGCGCCCCCTTAGTGCAGGCGGAGGATGCGCTCTTGGTGGACACCTCCGATATGAACATCAACGAGGTGGTAGCCTATATCATTTCCGACATTCAACGCAAAATCAACTAATTCATGTTCCAGCGTTCTCTCATTTACATGCTCGTCCGGGGTACGGCCTCGTGTTTCTTCAAATCCTTCTTCCACCTTCATGTGATTAACCGGGAGAAACTCATTGAGGATGGCCCGGCCGTCATCGTGGCCAATCACCAGAGCTTCTTGGACCCTCCCCTCGTCGGAAGCCTGTACAGCAATCCCATCAACTTTCTGGCTCGCAAAACACTTTTCGATGCCCCTATCCTGAAACAGGTATTACCCTATTGCAGCACCATCGGCATTGACCAAAATCGCCCGGATCCCGCCAGCATTATGCAGGTACTCCGCACGGTGCGTCAAGGCAAGCGCATCATCATCTTCCCGGAGGGGTCCCGCTGCGAAGATGGGCAAATCCACGATGCCATGCCCGGCATAGGTCTTATTCTGAGCAAATTAGCCAGTGTACCTGTGCAGCCCATCCGCATCGAGGGGGCATACGATTGCTTGCCGATTCACAGCTCTCGCCTGAGGTTCCGCCCCATTACACTATCCGTGGGGGACCCCATTCCTTTTACGGAAGCGGAGCTGAAAGCCAAGGGGCGAGATGCCCAACTGGCTATCGGCAAAAAGATTATGGACGCCATCCGCGCCCTGCCCATAGAGGTGTAAGGCTGAAAAAATGCTTACAGCCCTGCGACTCAGCCATTTTCGCTGTTACAGCACCCTTTGCTGGGAGATACCGGCAGAGGGTGCCATACTTCTTGGTGCCAATGCCCAAGGGAAAACAAGCCTCATCGAAGCCATTTGCATGGCGCTTACCCTGCATAGTCCCCGCGTAGCACGCATGGACAAACTGGCAGCCCACGGGCAAACGCATTTCGGCATTTCTCTGGATACGGAAGAACACCGCCGCCGCCTGCTCTGGGAAAAAGGGAAGAAAGCCTCCCTGCAAATCAATGGGGTAGAACGGCGGGATTACTGCGATTTTCTGGCAGATTCCCATCCCGTCACTTGGCTGGGCAACCGGGATATTTCTCTGGTAAACGGAGGGGCAGAAGAACGCCGCCGCTATTTGGATTTTCTGGGGAGCCAGTGGCACCCCGTTTATCGGGAGGCCCTGCAAAACTACCGCAAGGCGCTCCGCAGCCGGAACGCCCTCCTCCGGCATCCACGGCGGAATACAGGGCTCCTCCGCAACTACGCCGAAATTCTGGCCACACATGGGGAAATAATCATCCGCCTGCGGCAACAGCTGCTGGAGCGCCTCACCCCCCATATCAACCACACCCACCACAGCATTGCCCATGGGGAGGAGACCGTGCAACTGGCCTACTTACCCAGCACCACCCTCCCCTTGCAGCAAGCGCTGGATGCCGCCCTCGCGGCGGATGAGCATGCAGGCTGCACCACCGTGGGACCCCACCGGGACGATTTTCTCCTCCATATTGCCGGCCGCCGGGCAGATACCTATGCCTCCGAAGGGCAGCAACGCACCCTTGCCACAGCTATGCAAATGGCACAATCCGGGCTGCTGCACGAGGAAACCGGCAAAGCTCCCATTCTGCTGATTGATGATATATTCGGGGAGTTAGACTCGCAGCGGCGGCGCTCCCTGCTTTCCACCCTTCCGGCAGAAAGCCAAGTATTTATCACGACCACCGGGCTGGATTGGTTGGGAGACATGGCTGCTCCCCTGCCCCTTATACGGGTGGAGAATGCAAAATTGCACCGGCTCTAACACCACTCCCATAGGCAAGCGCGCCCCGGCGGAAGCACCACGGGGAAGCCCTCTCCATCCAGCTTTTCCGCAGAGATTTCCACACACTCGCCCGAGCCTTCCGGCAAAGGGATAAAACGATAAACTCCCGGCTTCTTACCCGCCCACTCCCGGGCATGCTCCGGTATATGCACATGCGTGCGCATACTCTCCCGGGGGTGCAAATTGCATACTGCCAGTACCGTGGCTTTCGCTTTACGATAATGCCGCAGGAAGGCATACATATAATGGCCGGACACGGATTCTCCCGGCATGCGCCCATAAGCGGGCGTTTCCCGGTTAGCCCAATTCAGCCCATAAAAGCCGCCCTTGGCAAGAGCAGCATGCTGCAACAAAGGCAAGAGCTGCGCCACATCTGCCCGCATGCGCCATTCCTCCTCCGTAAGCAGGGTGCCATCGTAGCTACCACCATGAGTCCAGTGCTGCAAACGCGGCAAACTCGTATAATCGAAGATGGAGGTACGCCCATTATCCCCCCCGAAGCCGCCGGGACCTTCCGCGCGTTCGCCCACCTCCTGCCCATTATACACAAGAACCGGTCCACAGGAAGAAGCATAATGCGCCACCATCAGGGCTTGGAGTACATGGCTCCCCACTCCGCCCCAGTACATAGGGGAAGCCACTCGCGGCTCATCATGATTTTCGAGATAGCGCACGCCGCCATGGAACATCTGCCGTTCCGGGCGGTGGAGGGCATCCCAATCATTCGCCCAGCCATGGCTCTCGTACAAGCGGCGGAGAGCATCGTAGGAGGAGCTATCGTACACTCCATTAAACCCGGCGGCCAGCAAGGCAGCATGCACATCCCCCTCCACCAGTTTCATGTAGTCATTATACGCCTCTGCCATGAAGAAGGCTGCGCCATCCCGCAGGCGCGCATGTGCAATAATCCACTGCCAGAAGGGAATAGGCACCATGTGCGCCATATCACACCGGAAGCCGCCCACCCCCAGCTCCTGCCAATAAGCCAGAACCTCGTTCATACGTTGCCATGTTCGGGGCACGGCATACTCCGGTGCCAGCAAACCGGGCAACTGCCCCGCCGCATGGGAACCATGGCGATAATCAGAGCCATAATTCAGCTTTACGGTTTCATACCAATCGTGGGGAGACAAGTGCCACTCTGCCGCATTGTTCCCGGTAACACGTCCGGCGCCGCGCTCCGGCTCATATTCTCCCCCCGGCATAAGCATTTTGCGCCCAGAAGAATGGGGCTGAAGGTAATAAAAGGCATTATCCCGGGCGAAAAACACATCCCGATTATCCTCCGAGCCGAAATTACTCTGCGGACGCACAGTGGAATTGTAATGACGGGATACATGATTGGGCACAAAATCCATTACGGGAATCATCCCCCAGCGGCGGCAGCGGCGCAGCAAAGCGGCATATTCCTCCAAACGCCGCTCCGGCACCTCTGCCAAATCCGGGTCCACATCAAAATAATCCGTCACAGCATAGGGGCTACCCGCCTTGCCCTTTACAATGCAGGCAGGTTCTGCCGGCAGCCCCGGGTACGCACTTTGGCTTGCATGGCGCAGCACCCCGGTAAACCAAAGGTGAGTCACGCCCATTCGGGCTAGCTGCTCCAGAGCCGCATCCGTAATCGCATTAAAGGTGCCGCAGCCGTTTTCCCGGCGGCTTCCCCACGGCACTCCCCCCTCCGTAAAATTGGAGAAATGGCGCACAAAGAGCTGGTATACAACGCAGCGCATAGTGCAAATGTCAGGATTCCTTCTGCCGCACTGTTATCCGGGCATCCCCGGCGGCTTCCAACCAGCGGCGCACCCCTTCACGATTCTGATTTTCCAAAAGGTCTATCAGGTAATGCAAATCGGCCACGCAATCATGCAAGGCTGCACGGATAGCCACATCGTTTTCCCACAGAATATCCGCCCACATACCGGCACCACCCTCGCATACACGCGTTGTGTCCCGAAAGCCGCTGGCAGCCAATCGCTGCAAATCCGCCATGGGAATCCCGCCGGAGACAGCACCGCGCGCGCAAAGTGCCGCCAATATATGAGGAGCATGGGAAATGCGCGCCACTGTGCGGTCGTGGTTCACAGGCTCCATCACATATGTGGAACTCCCCAATGCCTGCCAAAAGGCAGCCAGACGCTCCACATACTCCTCTGCTACGCCATGCGGATTCGTAAGTGCTACCGTAGCACCTTGCAACAAAGTGGCACTGGCATTTTCTATGCCGGATTTTTCCGAGCCGGCCATGGGATGAGAGCCAATGAACAAACGCCGCCGCTCTGTGAGCATTGCTCCTGTGGTACGATGCACATAAGCCTTCACAGAGCCAATATCCGTCACCACCGCAGTGGAGGCAATACTGGACAAAATGTACCGGGAAAGCTCCTCGAATGCGCCGATAGGCGTGGCGAGGATGATGAGGTCCGCCCCCTTTGCAGCAGCAATGGCATCCGTGTAAGTATGCTCAGTAATTCCCTGCCGACGGGCAAACTCCAGCGGCTGCTCCCGGCGAGCCCAGAGGCGCAACTCGCAGTCCGGCATATTTTGCCGCACCGCCATGGCAATGGAACCGCCCAGCAAACCGGGACCGAAAATAGCCACGGTATGAAAAGGTAATGAGCCCATTGTTTTACGGCACATAGAAATGGAAGTTCGTACCGCGCACCTTCAGCTCCTTACCACTGGGGTACGGTTTACCGTTTTTGTCAATCACGCGTATTGTTTTGCTGGGATCCAGCGGATTATACACACGCGTCGGGTCGCCCTCTACTCGAGTGGCCACAGGTATGGGGCCTGTATTGGTAATTTGGCTCTTATCCACGGCAGTACCCAAGGCAGGCGCAGCAGGAGCCGGGGCCGCGGGCTCCGCCGATGCAGGGGCTACCACAGGGGTCGCCGGGGCCGCAGGCTGGGGCGAGATAATGGGCTTAGTCAAATCCAACGGTGCAGGTGCGGATGCCGGAGGAGTAACTTTTGCGGTCGGCGCGGCAGCCGCAGGTGCCGCCTGCGGAGCAGGATTCGTAGCAGCAGCAGGAGTCACCACCCAAGTATCCGCATAAGTGCGGGATTGAATCTTGGCGCCTTGGTACGGCATATCCGGCACGTTTGGCGTATAGTACACACAGGACGGCAGAACGGCACCACATGCACACAGCAAAATAAGAGAACGAATCTTCATGGCTCAGAGGAGACTGTAATAAAAGCTATGATTATTGTCCATTTAATGCCAAACAGCCCCGGAAGTCAACCTAAAATCGTGCTTAGGGCGCATGTTAGCTCCATTATTTTCCGACCAGGCAGGCTTTTCAGGGGCATTCCGTGGATTCAGGCTTGAAAATTGCCCTACCGGGTAGTAAAGTGGAATGCATGAGTACACTGCATTGCCCGAGTCTGTACCGATACAATCGCCGCCTTACCCGCGAGGTACGGGTGGGAAATCTTGGTCTGGGGGGGAATAACCCCATCCGCATCCAATCCATGCTGACCAGCGACACTCTGGACACCGAAGGCTGCGTGCGCGAGGCACTGGCACTGGCCGAATCCGGCTGCGAAATTATCCGCCTTACCGCACAAACAAAAGTGTACGCCGCCAACCTCGAGCATATAGCCCGCGAGCTGCGAGCCGCCGGGTGCCAAGTACCGTTGGTGGCAGATATCCACTTTAAACCCGATGCCGCCATGGAAGCCGCCAAGTGGGTGGAGAAAATCCGCGTGAACCCCGGCAACTTCATCGATAAAAAGAAGTTTGTGGAACGGGATTACACAGATTTGGAGTATGAGGAAGAGCTGGAAAAACTCCGCACTGCCTTTACACCCCTCGTGCTTTTCTGCAAAGAACATGGGCGAGCCATGCGGCTGGGTGCCAACCACGGCTCCCTTTCCGACCGCATCCTGAACCGCTACGGCGACACCCCCGAGGGCATGGTGGAAAGCGCCTTGGAGTTTGCCCGCATCGCCCGGGGGCTGGATTACCACCAGCTCGTATTCTCCATGAAATCCTCCAACGTGAAGGTGATGATTCAGGCCTACCGCCTCCTTGTCCGAAGACTGGCGGAGGAAGGGGCCGATTGGAATTATCCCATCCATCTGGGAGTAACGGAGGCAGGCGAGGGCGAGGACGCCCGCATTAAGAGCGCCACGGGCATCGGTTCCCTCTTGGCCGATGGCATTGGAGATACGCTGCGAGTCTCCCTTACGGAGGACCCGGTATACGAAATTGCTCCCGGTTTTGAACTGGCCGCACCCTACCAACCCGGGGCACAACACCCCGATAGCCCCCTGCCTACCCTGCCGGAGCAGCCCCCTTTCAACCCCTTCTCATACAGCAAGCGCAAGGCGGACATCATCACACGCGCAGGGGTTTCCCTCGGGTGGAATGAACCTGTGCGAGTGGTGCTGCCGGCACAGGCCTGCCAAGCACTCTCCCCGGCAGAGATGAAGGATTTTATGCCGGAAATATCGTACAAAGACTGTGCTGCCGTGGAGGTAGACCCTCGGGACAATGCTGCAATAGCCGCACTGGCAGAGGCTCCGGCCACACTGGCAACAGTGGCCGATGGTGTAGATATGCCGGTAGTACAAGCCTTCCGTCTGCTGGCGGCACTTCTTCCCACCCGGCACAGCATCCTGCTTAAAGACACGCTGATGCCCGGGGCAGACACCGCTCTTACCGCCCCCATGGCAGGCGGCGTAAACATTGGCTCCCTGCTCTGTGATGGTATCGGCAATGCCATCCTCATCCGCCGTGAGGCGGATGCCGCCAAAGCGGCTTATCTGGGATTCAACATTCTCCAAGCGGCCGGGGTACGGCTCAGCAAAACAGAGTACGTTTCCTGCCCTTCCTGCGGACGCACGCACTACAATATCCAAGAGGCTGCTGCACGCATCCGCCAAGCCACGGGGCACCTCAAAGGGGTTAAGATTGCCATTATGGGCTGCATTGTCAATGGCCCCGGAGAAATGAGCGATGCCGATTTCGGCTACGTAGGCGGAGCCCCAAACAAAATTAACCTCTATGTAGGCCACACCCCCGTTGTGATGAACATTCCGCAGGAAGAGGCCGTACAACACCTCATCCAACTCATTAAAGCCCACGGTCGCTGGGTAGACCCCACCTAAATCCCTCCTGCGCAGCCCTTATGCGCCCCCCAAAAAGCGGGCGTCACGCTTCTTATCCCGGTATCCGCCTCCGCAAGCGCCTATAAAGCATCACCAAACGCCAAGGCAATAAAAGCCACAGACGAGCAAGAATTCCGGACATCACGCCATGGTATCACCCCCTTTTCCCGAGCCTTTTATTCCACACGTGTCCCAAAGATTTTCCAAACGGTAGGC
>CAYSYD010000005.1:0-478 GCA_964435145.1 uncultured Akkermansia sp. | reverse complement strand
TCTCACCAGCCAAACGTATGCTGATGTTGTTAAAAGACACACCTTCCATGGGTACTGTACATCTCTTCTCCCAAGTAGCAAACTTAATCAGTCGCACCTTAGTCAATTTGGTTCTGTTTCCCATTCGATTTATGGGTTGACAATGATTTAACTTTATTGTTAGCTATGTATTTTTACTGTTCGGCCTCCGGCAAAGAGGATATTCAAAATATTAAATCTATTGATAATAAAAACATAAGCACACACACAAATACAAGTTGTAATTGCAAAATCAAGCATCATATTAGATACATAGCCAAACATATTAGATGGAAGAATAAACAAGAAAATCCTTTTAAATACCATCGTCAAATAAAAATGAGAAACGTAGACAAACGTACTGCTCCCCGATATTTTTGAGGGGAGCGGATTGTTGTATAGAATCCCCCTGAATGCAGCTAAAAACAAGAAAACAGAAAAGAAGTTAGAAATCTGAATT
>CAYSYD010000004.1:27035-39466 GCA_964435145.1 uncultured Akkermansia sp. | reverse complement strand
CAAAATCGATTTTTTCAGAAAAAATCGATTTTGCTCAAATTATAATTGACTCGATTGCTGCGGAATCATCGCACATGTTTCAAGGGCTGATTTTTTTCCCTGATTACGCGAAGGTTGAGGGCCGTGGTGTCGGTAGCTTATGTAGGGGACGCTCTTTGATGTGGGGCTTGGCGATGGATAGAGTATGTCTATCTCTTTTTAAAAGAGAAGTACGCTATAGCCTTTTATTATGAATATGTTATGATTGGTTTTTATGTCGTCCGGCCTTTGTTTCTAAACGCAGATGTAATTCTAAGGTTTAGAAAATGAATATTTTATAGAAAAAGTCTGTACATTGAATTTAAAATGCTATACACTGCCCGGGCTATGGCTTCGAAATCAGCATCCAGTGAAGTACTCAGGGCGCCCTTTCCGGATTTTTTAAGGATTATACTTTGTTTTGGCGTTTGTTTTTACCATTTTACACCGGAGCGCCCGGCTTGCGGCTCTTACATGGTGCTGGGTTTTCTGGTGATGAGCGGGTTTTTGCTGGGCGTTCATTTTGAGAGGATAAGCGCTTTGGATGCTCTGCGTTTTTACAGTAGTAAGGTAAAGCGTTTGCTTCCGCTTTTCGTGGTGGCATTAGCCATAGGTGTGGGCGTGCGGTGGGCCTTGTGCATTGTTAACCCGGGGAGCTCGGGGATGCTTCCGGCATATAGTTCGGAGGGATGGGGGAATTTTAATCCGGCCATCTTTGTTGCGTATTACAATGCGCCTTTGTGGTATATGGTGATAGAGTTTTTCATGCTCTTATGCGCGCCTTTCTTGTTTTGGGCGTACAAGGGGAGGTGGGCTTTGTATGTTGTCCTGGCTCTTTCCGTGCTGACGGCATGTTTTTTGTATAGCCAAGTGCCTTATAGCTCGGACCATGGGAGCGGGTTGTATTATTCTCCCATTGCTCGCCTGTGGCAGTTTGTGGCCGGGTTATGTGCGGCAAAGCTTATGAGCCGATGCAGCGGTGGTGAACATCCGATACGCCGCCGTGTGGCTAATGCCGCATGCGTGCTTTTTGCTGGTGTATTCCTTGCGGGAGCTTGGTGGACAATGTCTGTAAAACAGGCGGCAGAATTGCATTTTTGGAATTATACATTCGATTTTGATTGCATTGTGGTGCTGCTGTATGCGGTATTGGTTCCTTTGTTGTACAGCCGCACATGGAAAATGGGGGGTAAGCCTTCCTCCGTATTGGCATGGCTTGCTCTATTGACGTATCCTGTTTATTTGTTGCACGTTCCGTTCTACATTGCCATTACCGGGGTGTGGAAGCGGATTTTTACGGACGTGGATTTCATTTGTGTAGGGCTTGTGGTTGCGGTGACCATGGTGGCCGGTGCGCTGCTTCTACAGCTTCAGAAAAAGTTCATCGACTAGGGGAAAAGAGGGGAAAGTTTTGCTGTACATCGTGTTCTAAAAGGGATATACTCAGCTCGCACATGAAGTCCCTCATAAAGAAGACATTTATCTACAAGTTCTACCTGCGCTGGCGGTTTCGCCGGATGGTGCGCGAGCGTTTTGATGCGGAGCTGGCGTATTTTTCTGCCTATAATATGGACAGCACACCTTCCCGAGAAGGGGAGGCTGCTCGTCTTGTGGCCATGTACCATGTGCTGGAGAAAGGGTTAACCATGCCGGCGCGCCGCTTAGGCTTCGGGCAACCCATGGCTTTGAGCATTGTTCAAAAACTGGAGCAGTTTCGTACCAAGTACGGAGATACCGCAGATGCTGCCTATCAGCACGCTGTGGCGGTGCTTCGGGAATATGCTGAGCTTCACCGGCAAGAGGGATTTGCGTTGAATGCCGAACTTCAGGCAGCCTTGGAGCGTGTGCTGGCGGAAAATCCTATTGAGGCTTCTTCTCAAATCCGAATGACGCCCGAGATGTATTGGAGTGCCGGGGAAAAGGAGTTTGCGGCGTTTTCTGCATCACGCCATTCTGTGAGGAATTATGGGGAAGGCGCCGTGCCGGAGGAGAAAATTGGCGCTGCGGTGGAGTTGGCTAATAATGCTCCCTCCGCTTGCAATCGGCAGCCTTGCCGTGTGTATTGTGTGCGGGAGGATGCGGTAAAGGAGCGTTTGCTGCAAATTCAGGGGGGGAATCGAGGCTTTGGGCATCTGGCGGATAAAGTGCTGGTGCTTACCTGCGACCGTCGGAGTTTCATGCTTACGGAGCCGTTCTCCGTTTATGTGAATGGTGGTATTTATCTGATGAATTTGGCCTACGCCCTGCATTATGAGCAGATTGCGCATTGCATTCTGACATGGGTGGCTTCCCCGGCCTTGGATGAGGAAGCGCATCGCTTGCTGGATATTCCTGCGTACGAGGCGATTATTGCCTGCATGACTTTGGGGAACCTGCCGAGTGGAGAATTCCCGCTGGCTTCCTCTCCTCGCAAATCGGCAGGGGAGACGCTGGTGATGCGCTAAGGGGCAAGTGTGCAAATTCCGCCCTGTGGGCAAGGTGCTTCTCCTTGACTTTTGGGGAAGTATGGTCTATTATCTGGCCATGGAAACGCATGTGCTGGAGGTGGATTCTCTGGAGGATTGTCGGAAGATTTACAAGGAGGCGGCAGCTGTGCTGGCCGATGGCGGCTTGGTGGCCATCCCTACGGAGACGGTGTATGGCTTAGGGGCAGATGCTTTTAACCCGGAAGCAGTGGCGCAAGTGTTTGCCGTTAAAGAACGCCCTGCGTTTGACCCTCTCATTTGCCACCTTTCTCATGCGCGGGAGCTGGCGGAGATAACGGAGATCCCGGCGGAGTTGAAATCGTTGGTCGATAAGCTTGCAAAGGAGTTTTGGCCGGGACCGATGACGCTTGTTCTCCCTCGCAAGAGTAGTATTCCGGATATTGTGACCAGTGGCTTGCCTACAGTGGCCTGCCGTGTGCCCTCGCACGAGGTAATGCGTGGGGTGGTGCGTGCCTTGGGGCATCCGGTGGCGGCTCCCAGTGCCAATCGTTTTGGCCATATTTCTCCCACTAGTGCCCCGGCAGTGGTGAAGGAGTTGGGCGGGCGTATTCCGCTTGTGCTGGATGCCGGAGCCTGTTCCGAAGGCTTGGAGAGTACCATTCTGGAGCCATGCATGGACGAGAAGGGAAATCCTGCGGTACGGGTGCTGAGGGAAGGCCCGGTAACGCGAGAAAAACTGCGCAAGATTTGCCGCGTGCTTAGACCTGTTCGCGGGGCAGTTCCGGCAGTGGCACCCCATGCTCCCGGGATGCTTAAGAGCCATTATGCCCCTACTAAGCCTTTGTTGTTGCAGGATGCTCGTACTCCCTTCGAGCCGGAGGAGGGAGTGGCCTATGGGCTGATAAGTTATCAGGGGGATTCTCCGCTGGCGGAGCAGGATTGCTGGGCGGAGGTAATGCCGCTTTCTCCGGGGAGCGGGCGCTTGGCGGAGGCTGCCGTGCGTTTGTTCGCGGTTATGCGAGCCATGGACGAATGCGAGACGGTGCAGGTAATTGTGGCGGAGAAGTTGCCGGAAACGGGGCTTGGCTGTGCGATGATGGATCGCCTGAATCGAGCCGCTGCTCGTTGCCGGGAGGAGAAAGTATGAAGCGTTTTTTCCAACGGCTTACGGTGGGTATCGTGTTGAAGGTGGTGCATGCTGCACTGGTGGAGCTGTATCGCATCGATTCCCGAGTGCAGGGGGAGCTGGATGCGCTTCCGGAGGGAATGAGTTATGCTGTGCAGACCGGTTATAATGCGCCTGTTCTTTATGTGCAGTGGCAACAGGGGCGGTTATGTTCCCACCCTGTGCTGGAATCTCCAGTGTGTGCTTTGCGCATCAAATCGCTGGCGCATTCTTTCCAATTATTCACGGGGCAAATGGGGTTGGCTCAGGCCTATGCCAGACACGCTTTTTCCATGAAAGGTGAGATTGCCGATGTGATGAAATTGGCTCGGCTGGTCAATCTGGTGGAGGCGTATCTCTTTCCCCAATGGATTACGCGTCGTATCCTGACAGAAATTCCAACCTTGCAGGCGAATCCACTGCGGGTTTATGGAAACATTGTTTGCGGATTCCTCAGTGGTCGCTACAAATCATGAATGCTTATTTTGAGTTTCAAAATTCCGTTAAGTTGCTCTGTGGGGAACTTTCTCTGGAGCGCATAGCCATAGAACTGGAACATTTAGGGGGAAGGGCTCCCATGCTGCTTTCGGATGCCGTGTTGGAGAAAATAGGTACCTTGGGTATTGTGCGGCAGGCCATGGCGGCGGAAGGCTGTCGCGTGGCTTGCACATATACGGATATTCCGGTGGATTCCTCTCTGCGGGTGGTGAATGAAATTGCGGCACTGTACCGCCGTTCCGGGTGCGATTCCATTGTGGCCGTGGGTGGGGGCTCCGTTATTGATACGGCCAAGGGGGTGCGCTTGGTATTGTCTCAGGATACGGATGATATTCTGTCCATTGGCGGGGTTGAGAATCTTTCTCGGAATCGCCATGTGCCTTTCGTGGTCGTTCCCACAACGGCGGGGACCGGCTCGGAATGCACGGGGGTGGCAGTGATTCGTAACGATGCTAATGGCGTGAAGATGGAGTTCCTTTCCCATTATGTGCAGCCGGAGGTGGCAGTGATTGACCCTCGTATGACGGCGGGACTGCCGCCCAAAGCTACGGCCAGTACAGGTATGGATGCTCTTTGCCATGCTGTGGAAGCCTGCACCTGCCTCCAATCTAATCCGCTGAGCCAAGCCTATGGCACGGCGGCCATCCGTATGATTACTGAACATCTGGAGTGTGCCACAAAGGATGGAGCCAACCGTCAGGCTCGCTTTGCCATGGCTGTGGCTTCCACGATGGCCGGGATTGCTTTCTCTAATTCCATGGTGGGGGCGGTGCATGCCATCGGGCATGCATTAGGCGGGGTGTGCAAGGTGCCGCATGCGGTGGCGATGGCGATTTTGCTCCCCCATGTGATGCGTTACAATTTGGAAAAATGCCGGGAATCTTATGCGGCATTGCTGCCGCACCTTGTGGGCATGGAGCAGGCGATGTCCACACCCGCTGCCTGTCGTGCGCAGGCTGCGATTGATGCCGTGGTGGCTTTGGGGGAACGTTTGAATGCTATTTGTGGGTTACCCCTCACCTTGCAGGAAGCCGGGGTGAGCCGCGGTGATTTTGAGCATGTGGCGCAGGTGGCGGTGAACGATGGAGCCCTCATTGTGAATCCCCGGGCTGCCGATGAGCAGCAGATTATCGGTATTCTTAACGCCGCTTTCTAATTTTCTCTTATATGCACGATACCATTGCTGCACAGCGCCGTTACTTCCTCTCCCACGCCACTCTGGAGGTGGAGTTCCGCCTTAAAGCTCTTTCCTGCCTGAGAAAGGCTATTTTGAAATGGGAACCACGGCTGGTAGAGGCCTTAAGGGCAGATTTAGGGAAGTCCTCCACGGAGTCCTACATGAGCGAAATCGGCATGGTGCTGGCCGGATTGCGGGATGTGCGCCGTCATTTACGTCGCTGGGCTCGCGGCTACCGGGTAATGGCACCGCCGGCACAATTCCCCTCCACCTGTCGCGTTGTGCCGGAGCCATACGGAGTAAGCCTTGTCATCAGCCCATGGAATTATCCCGTTTTGCTGGCTCTGGACCCGCTGGTAGGAGCGCTTGCTGCCGGAAATACCTGTGTGCTTAAACCTTCGGAGTTGGCACCTGCCACGGCGGAGGTTCTTGGGCAAATGCTGGCGGAAACATTTCCGCCGGAATATGTGGCCGTGGTGCAGGGCGGGGTGGAAGTGAGCAACGCTTTGTTGGCAGAGAGCTTCGATTACATCTTCTTTACGGGGAGTCCCCGCGTGGGGCATATTGTGATGGAGGCCGCCGCCCGGCATCTCACACCTCTTACGCTGGAATTGGGGGGAAAGAGCCCTTGCATCGTTGATGAAACGGCAGACGTGCGCATGGCGGCGCGGCGCATCGCTTTCGGCAAGATTCTCAATGTGGGGCAAACTTGTGTGGCCCCGGATTACGCTTTGGTGCATATTAACTGCAAGGGCGCTTTTATCAATGCTTTCCGGGAGGAGGTGGAACAAATGCTGGGGGAGGAACCCCTGAAAAATCCGAATTATCCCTGCATTATCAATGAGCGCCATTTTGAGCGAATTGTACACTTAATGAAAGTGGGTGTTGCCATGGTGGGCGGAAAAGCAGATGCTGCTACACGCCGCATAGAGCCTACATTGCTGGTAGATGTGCCGGAGGACGCTCCTTGCATGCAGGAGGAAATTTTTGGTCCCTTGCTTCCTGTGATTACCTATGAATCCATTGAGGAGGTGGAGAATTTCATTCTCTCTCGTCCCAAGCCTCTGGCTTGTTATATTTTTACCGGCAATCGTATGCTGGAGAAACGCTTGCTGAAGCATCTCTCCTTTGGTGGCGGATGTGTGAACGATACTATTATCCACCTTGCCGTGCCCGGGCTGCCCTTTGGCGGCGTGGGAAATAGCGGCATGGGGGCATACCATGGTAAGGCCAGTTTTGATACATTCTCCCACAAGAAATCGGTACTTCGCAAGGGAACATGGCTGGATCTCCCCTTCCGTTACCAGCCTTTCACTCGTTTTAAGGAGCTGATTCTTCGGCTTTTCCTGCGTTAATTGAACAAATGCAAAGCCCCCGCATCTGCATTGGAATGCGGGGGCTTTTTTTTATTAGAAAAGAGAGGAATTATGGCTGATGGGAGAGAGTGATTCTCCCCCAAGAAGAGCGTTTATCCGGAGGATTGGCAAAGGTAAGCAGGATGCGCGGAGCTTTCATATCCGTTGGGGCTGTTACTTTGTACACCTCGTTCTTGGTATGGCTTGCGATGCCGATTCTCTTATCGCTGGATACGAGAGTATCGCCATCGTATAATGCCACCTCTGCTACTTCCAGACAATCTCGCCCGGTAATAATGGCAAAGGTAATGCTGTATGTCCCCTTGGGTCCCAGCGTGAAATTGCCCTTCAATTCCATGGGAATGCGCTGGCCGGGGATGCGATCCGGGTTCCAGCCCTCCTCAATGGTGAAATCCTGCACCCAATCCCGAGCCACGATGTCGGCCGAACGCCCCAGATAGGATTGGGGCTCCAAAGCTTTCATTGTGGCGGCCAGCCGCATAATGATGGCCCCCCCGGCCACAGGACCAAGGCTGCGGCGTATATGGCCGATGGCGAAGGCACAGGCGCGTTGCTTTTGTTCGGTGGTAAGCAGTTCGTTGGCCAAATGTTGCTCCAATCCGGCCAAGAATGTTTCTGCGCTCATCGCTTGGAGTTTTTCGTTTTCCGGGGCTCCGTTATAGAATCGCAGAGCCGCCAGACACCCGGATTTGTCCTCCGGATCCACAGATCTGATTTTCTTTTCCAAATCAGATGGTTGATTCAGATTCGGAATGCGGGCTGTTTGCAGCAGTAAACGCGCCTTTTGCACGGAATCAACAGCCGTTTCCGCTTGTTTCAGCAGAGCTTCCTGTTGTTGCAAGCCTTGGCGGCGAGCTTTGATGCTCCGAGCTACTGCATCGCAGCGGGCATTCAGCATATCATCTCCGGAAATGAGGGAATAGAGGCGTCCGTGGCGATCATACAGCCCCACTGCCGGGTAGGAAACATCGCTGTGGGGGTGCGGATAAGCCAGTTTCCCCATGATTGTTTCGGCGGCTTTTTTCGATTCCTCGTCCTGAGCTTCGTATATGGGGGCATTGAGGATAACGGCATTGCCGGCAGCTTGGAGGACTTCCTTGCTTTGGCTAATGTTTTCTGCGGCTTTGGCTCCGTAATCATCCCAGTCCTTGGGGTGGAAGATGACAACGTAGCCATCGTCGTTCAGCTTTTCCTGTGCCGCAGCATAATGGGGAACAACCTGAGCGGCTTGCGCGGGAAGTCCGTTGCCGATGAGCAGCAGGGGGAGAAGTAGAAAGAGATTCTTGTTCATATGTGTGATATCCGGAGGAAAATTATACGATTATGCAGCCGGAGTCCCATATACGTAGAAGCCGTTGAAGTTCATAAATTCCGGTCCCCCCTGCCGAAGAATACGAATGTAGAGAGCTCTGGGTTTGCTGCTTTGGAGATCAAACTGGAGGCTCGAAGCATCGGCTTTGAGGATGGGTTGCCCCACATCCTGCCAATCATCTGCCTTTCCGGTTTCGGAAACTTGTACACGCAGGTTGTTGAGACGGTGCCATATGCAGGAATCGGAAGCATTCACAATGACAACGCCATTGATATTGGCATGTTTGGCCAGTTTGAGGGCAACCCATGCATCGGTATCGCGTCCCGTGTGGATGGAGCCGCCTTCCGGCAGAAGGAGCCCTTGGTGAAGGTGTACCTTATCCCATTGGCTGGTGGAACTGGCAAAGGGAACCGCTCCCTCGGAAACCAATTTCCCGGGGAAATGGGGAATGTTGGCCGGCATCGTGAAGTCCCGTTGTTTTTGCTCTTGTGGAATGAGCTTGTTAATGGAAGTGAATGCGGCATTATCCTGCATTTTTTCTGCGGCAAGCAGGACACTGTGGAACATTTTCAGGCGGGATTCCGGGGAAATGGCATCGTTGTCCGCAATCACCTGCGATGTTGCGTCCAGCATGAGACTCTTCCCCACTTTGCTCATTTTTTCGGATATCTTATTGCCCCAGCCCAGTACAATGGGGAGGTAGGCCTCTTTGTTTGCGGTGTTGGAAAGAACCGCGAGGTAGAAATCGCGGGTTTTTCTTTCTCCCTCTTCGCCTTGGGGAATATCCAGAAGCTTGAGTTGGGCTTCTGCCAACTGCTCAATGTGCCAGCGATCCGGCCCCATGGCATCCACCTTACCCCAGAAATCGGTAAAAAGCTGCATTTTTGCTTCTTGCTCCATCGGGCAATCTTTCAGAGCCGGGTAGAGCCGGGTAAGCAGCAATCCGGCGGCAACCTCCGGATAGCGGGGAACAAGGCTATCGCACAATTTTTTATTGAAATCCAGCCATGCCTGAGTTTGCTTGGGCTGGAACTCCTTGAGCATGTCGATTTGTTCCCTCCAAACCGGATAATTGAGCGGCTGTGCTTTGGCGGCTTCTGCATATAGTGCAGTACCGGGAATAAAGTGCCTGCGGCTTAAGCGAAGCTGAGCCAGTGCGCGTGCTGCATTAGAACGTGCGGTTTGTTCCGCTTGCTCTGCGGAATAAAGCTCCGTGGTGAGATGCAGGGGGCTGTAGGTATAGATTCCTGCCCATGGCTGCCAGTGCAAACCGCGTTCCCAGCTCAGGGAGTAGGCGGGGGTCCATTTGCCGTTTACCAGCACAATATAGGCGCAGTGTCCGGGCTCTCCGGCCGTCATGGCCGGGATGCCGTTAGCCACGGCACAGGCGGCCCCAAAGTGGGACAAACCACCGCAAACGCCACCCACCTCGCGGGTAAAGAGCATGTGGTGGTCCTCGTACATCCCTTCGAAAGCATTGCTGTAATAGGGACCATGAATGCTGTCGCCATATACATTATTCAACACGTAGCCGCAGCGCCAACAGCTGCCGGTATGGATATTTGCCGGCACTCGAACATTCTCCAGAGCCCAGTTCATCGCTTTGGCGGAGCCGCTGCTGTGGTCTCCTTTCCAGCCGCAGACAATGCGCCGCTGGAAGAATGTCAGCCCCTTAAAGCCGTTGTGCAGTTTTCCTGCTTTCCAATGGTTGGCAAAGTAATCGGCTCGTTCTACGGCACGGGCGGTATCCCAGTCGTAACGCGCAAATTCCAGAGCTGTAGCCGTGGCTATGTCTCTGCCTATGCCGGGTTGTTTCAGCAGAGGATTTTTCTTTTCCATTTGGAGCAGCAGGTGAATGACTCGACCGGGGCGGATACATTCTCCCGTGTTAAGTATCTTGTTCAGCCAGTCCGTATCGCGGCACATACGGTCCATCAGCTCTTCGGCGGCAGCATCCTGCAACACCTCCCGGAGGGTAAGGGGGTATGCGGCTTCCGCTTCAATGGCGGTAATGCGTTTTTGCGTGCGCTCCAACTTAGCTTGGGCGCTTTCCTTTTGGGCTCCGGTGCGGGTTGTTATTTCCTGAGAGAGTCGGGATGCCTCCTTGCGCAGTCTATCGAGCTGTTCCCGTTGGGTTTTGCGCCGTTGCTCGTAGTCCTTTTCTGCGAGGGTTTCCAGCCGGGCCAGTTGCCAATTCAGTAGCAGAAGGCGTGTGCCGGCGTGTTCCCGGATAAGCTCTATTTGCTGTATGGGAGAGCCCATCAACCTGCGAGAAAGTTCAAATGTGAGCTTGTTATACAGCTCCTGAGGGTTCTTCCAGTGATGTCCGCTATTGATGGGCGATGTTGCAGGAAGATTGGCCGGTATTGCGGCTTGTACCTGCGGCACCAGCACTCCCGCCACCCCGGCGGACAGAGTAAGCATAAACGCGAGAGGTGAAAGAATTTGAAATTTTTTCATTGTAGAATGAAGATGCTGCTGGATTATTCTACCCGACAGCGGTGAGGGGTCAAGAAAAAAAGGAGATTGTGATTGACAAAAGTCGTGATGACTGCTTTAATGACGCCAGCGTGCGCCACCTTTTTTTCCAGTTTGTGTATGTGCTGGTTCTACTATTGCTGCCGGTGCTGGTGACGGGAGCCTCATTTGAGGTCCGGGGAGGGGTGTGTCCGACTCTCCATGGTTGTGGAGTGTATCGTTGTGCCTGCTCTGCGCATATTCGTCCCGGGCAAGCGGAAGAGGTGCCGGTGTGCCGTCATAATCAGCATCGGCACGAATCTGTGTCCGTAGTATCGGATACCGGGTATCGAACCCTTAGAGGAAGCGCTGCACCGCAGGCAAAGGTGGAGGCTCCTGTGTTAATCCATTCGTACGTGCTGAATCGTGGCAGAATGGAGCGTGCGGAGCAGCTGTCCCGCCGGCTGGGGTACAGAGGTTGTTTTGTGCCCTTACGTTGTTGAAGTTGCCTGTATCACAATCGAGGCTCTGTGTGCAAGGGAGCTTCGCTTATGTATTCGTGTGCGCCCCTGTAGGGGTGTGTGCATTATTTGCATATCATAAAATCCAAATTACAGACAATGAAATTTTACCGAAAATGGGGAGTTCTTCTGCTCCCTGTGCTGTGGACAGCATGTGCTGTTTATCAACCTCAGCCGATAGATTTACAGAAGAATACAGAGGAGTGGCGGCAACTTTCCCAAAAGTTATACGAAGGGAAGGAAACCATGTCGCGCCAAAAATTGCAGGAAATTGGTCTCCAGTTGAATCCGGAGTTGAATGCGGCTCGGCTTACCTATGCGCGTAGCACAGCCGTGGCAGAGTTTGCCGGGCTGTGGGAGGATCCGGAAGTGGAGGGAGAAGTCCTCCGCGTGCTTCAGGAAAGTGTAACGAACCGAAGTGCCGGACTTTCCCTCACACTGCCCGTAACAGGGCTTCCCGGGCTGGCTGCCAAAGTGGCGCAGGAGTATAAGGAAAGTGATTACTGGGCCATGTGCGGGCAGGAAAGAGCCTTCTCTGCCGAATTGGATGCGCTTTGCTGCCGCCTGCTGGTCACGCATTCCGCCCTTCGGCTCATGCGGGAGAGGTTGGCCTCTCAGGAGGAGGAGCTGGCTCGCGCCACAAAATTGCACAACTTGGGCGAAATAGACTTTGCTGATTACCAAGTTATCACCCGCCGTTTGAGCGATGCCCGCAAGGCCTTACAGGAAAGAGAAAATGAGCATCAGAATCAGCATGCGGAGCTATTGAAACTCGTGGGGCTGCATCCCTCCTTGCGCTACATGGAGATTGAGGAAACTCTGCCTTCCGGTATTCCGGCTGCCGTAGCTGTACCCACTGCGGAGGAATTGTTAGAACTTCCTTCCATTAAAGCATCGCTGAGTTCCTATGGGGCCAGTGAGACTGAACTCCGAGCCGAAATTCGGCGCCAGTATCCGGAAATTAAACTCAACCCGATGTATGCTTTGGAAGATGGGAACGACAGAGTAGGGATGGGGCTTGGTTTTTCCATTCCGCTTTGGAATCGAAATCGCGAGTCCATCGCCCGTGCTGCGGCGGAACGTTCTATTAAAAAGCATGATACGGTAACAGCTTGGAGAAAACTCATGCAGGATGCTGCATCCTTGGGCGACACTCAGGAATTGCAACTCCGCCATTGTCGAGCCGAACAGCAACGCCTTGACCAGCAGCTAGATGCTGCCAAAAAACAGGAATCGCTATTCACCCTTGGTGAGATTTCTCTACCGGCCGTGGCCGATGCTCGCGAAGAAACCTTCTCGCGCCGTATGAATTATCTGGAGTGCCTCCAGAATCTCATGCAAACTCAGATTCAGCTTCAATATCTTCATCCCCAAACTCTTCAGAAATAAATGAAAATCCGATACATTTCCCCCCTAATGGCTCTTGCAGCCTATGCTTCTTTTTACGTATTTGCCGAGTCTGCGCACGAACACGGCGAGGG
>CAYSYD010000004.1:0-26935 GCA_964435145.1 uncultured Akkermansia sp. | reverse complement strand
CTGCACGCTCGACCACGCCAATGAGAATACCGCCGAAACCGAGTCTGCGCACGAACACGGCGAGGGCTGCACGCTCGACCACGCCAATGAGAATACCGCCGAAACCGAGTCTGCGCACGAAAACGGCGAGGGCCGCACGCTCGACTACGCCCATGAGAATACCGCCGAAGCGCATTCTCCTATCCTCGTAACGGCGGATGCACGGGCACGCCAGCTTTTGTTGATGAAGATAGAGGAAGTACCGGCTGCTTCCATGGCGTTGCAGCATAGCTTGTATGGCTATCTTTCCGTACCCTCTCATGCTTTGGAGACATATTCCTTGCCATGTGGCGGGCGCATTGAGTTAAAAGTAAAATCCGCTCAGCAAGTGAAAAAGGGGGAGCTGCTTTATACGGTTGTATCCCCCGGATTAGCTGAGCAAAGGGCGGAGGTACAGAAGGTGCAGGCCGGACTTGCGCGCTGCACGGAGGAGATGACAACTCTTCGGGTGCGTATGGAAAAATTGCAGGCTGCGGGTACGGCTAATAGCGAATTAGAATCTCAGTTGCGCTTTAAGGAAGCCGAGCAGCGCCAGCTCCGCAGTGAATTGGATGTGGCTCAATCCCGCCTTGCTATTTTGACGATGGGCGGGGAAATAGTGGAATCTTCCGGGCTTCTTCGTTTGGAGGTGCGTGCGCATGCGGATGGCGTTGTCCGTAATGTGGGCATATCCCAAGGGAGCTGGGGGGAGCAGGGGAGTCCCGTTATTACGATGAGTAACACCGCAGCTATGGAGGTGGAGGCCGCTTTGTATGCGAACGACCTCCCCCAATTCACTACCGTGCGCGCCACTCTTCTTTCCGGACGTGAACATCCTGAGCTTCAGGGAGAATGGCGCCTCGCGGAACAAGTGGATCAGGAGAAGCAAACTCGTGCGCTTTATTTCACCCCCACATCCCTTCCGGAAGGAGCCCGGCCGGGGCAGTTGTGCCGCTTGGATTTGTATGCGGACGGAGGGGAAAACGGAAGTATCAGTATTCCGGATTCCGCCATCATGAAAGTTGGGGTGGATGATGTGGTGTTTTTGGAGGTGAAGGAAGGTACTTTTGCCATGGTGAAAGTGCAGGCCGGAACCAGTCGCCGTGGCATGACCCCGGTGCAGGGGCTTGTACCGGGGCAGCGTTTGGTGGTGAAGGGTGGCTATGAGCTGCGCTATCTGCTGCCAGCAGATGGTAAACAGCAGAAGAAAGCCGGGCATTTCCATGCCGATGGTAATTTTCACGAAGGGGAGGATCACTGATGCTGAATGCTCTTATTGCGCTTTGCCTGCGTAACCGCATGGCCGTTGTCATCGTGACACTTGTACTCACGGTCTTGAGTGTCATTGCGATTATGCGCCTTCCTGTGGATGTGTTCCCGGAGTTGTATGTACCCCGGGTAACCATTCAAGCAGAAGCGAGCGGACTCTCCGCAGAGGATGTGGAACAGTACGTTTCCATTCCTTTGGAAAGTGCCCTTTCCGGTACTCCCGGCGTGCAGGAGGTACGCAGCTCCTCCGGTAATGGCCTCTCCTTTGTGTGGGTGGATTTCGAGTGGGGAACGGACATATACTTGGCTCGCCAAATTGTTTCGGAGCGCCTTTCCACAGTGCGGGAGAATCTGCCTGCTCATGTGGAGATGGAAATGGCTCCCATTGTATCCGTTACCGGTGAAATTATGCTTATTGCCCTCACCGGGGATGAGACCGCCGACCCTCTGGATATACGCCGATTGGGTGAATTTGAACTTCGTAATCGCTTGCTTTCCATTCCCGGAGTGGGGCAAGTAACGGTTCTGGGCGGACGTTTGCCGGAATACCAAGTGCTGTATGACCCGGAAAAAATGCGCCAAGCCGGCATCACGCTGGAGGAACTGAAGGCTACGGTGGAATCTGCCCAAAGTACGGCTCCTGCCGGATATCTGGAGGATGTGTCAGGGCTGGAACTTCCGGTGCAGCAGGCATCCCGCGCGTTCACCCCGGAGCATCTTCGCCGTGCGCTGGTGCCCGGGCATCCCAGCGGAGTGTTACGCATGGAGGACGTAGCCGAGGTGAAGATTGATGGTGCTCCCCGGCGTGGTAATGCCGGGTTTGCCGGTCGGGATGCCGTGGTGCTTTCCGTGCAGAAAGTGCCGGGCGCTAACACCATGGCTCTGACTCAGTTGGTGGATGAAGCGGTGAAGGAATTTGCCGGAAGCCGCCTGCCTGCGAACATTAAACTCCGAGCCGATGCGTATCGCCAAGCGGATTTCATCAGTCTCTCTCTGGAGAATGGCAAGGAAACCCTCATTGTGGCAGGCATTGTGGTGATGCTGGTGATTGTGCTTACCTTGCTTAACCTGCGCACCGCCATTATTACGCTCATCAGTATGCCTCTTTCCATATTGTTTGGTATGGTGTTCTTCCCGGTGTGCGGGTTGGCTATTAATATCATGACGTTGGGGGGCTTGGCTGTGGCTGTGGGAGATGTGGTGGATAACGCCATCGTCTTTGTGGAGGTGGCGTGGAGAAATCTGAGCCGGAATGCCGCACTCCCCCCGGAGCAACGTCGCAGCCGCTTGGAAGTACTAATGGATGCCAAGGGGGAGATAGTAAGTTCCATTACTTTCTCTTCCATTATCATCCTGCTTGTGTTTGCTCCGGTATTGTTCCTTAGCGGGTTGGAAGGCCAGTTCTACCGGCCGCTGGGTATATCGTACATGCTCGCCCTGGCCGCATCGTTACTGGTTTCGCTCACCATTGTGCCGGTGCTGTGCTACATGTGGTTCAAGGCCGGGAAGCACAACAATGAAGATGGAGATTCCCTTACTGCTCGTTTTATTAAGCGCATGTACAGCCCGGTGTTAGCTTTTAGTATGCATCATGCGGGATGGGTATTCGGATTCCTGCTGGCGATTACCGGGGGAGCTTTGTGGCTTGGCGGTACATATGGCACAAGTTTCCTGCCGCCCTTTAACGAGGATTGCTATACTATCTTTGTGAATGCTGTGCCCGGTACTTCCTTGGCGGAAACGGAACGCATTTCGCGTCAGGTGATGCAGGAGGTGGAAAAGCTGGATGGTGTTAAAACGGTAACCCAGCGTACAGGCCGCGCGGAAAACGATGAGCATGCAGAGCCTGTAAGTGCTTCGGAATTGCTGGTGCGAGTGGATTTGAATAAGGACCAGCGCAAGCTGCGGGAAGAAATGGGAGCAGTGCTTCGCGGAATCCCGGGGTGCAGTGGGATGATCGGTTTCCCGCTGGCTCACCGTATTTCTGCCGCTCTTTCCGGTTCTAATTCGGAAATTGCCATCAATATCTACGGCTCCGAACTTCCCCAGATTCGCGCTGCCGCTAAAAAGGCAGCAGATATTCTTGCCACATTGCCGGAGGTGGCTGATGCCCGCGCTAATCGAGAGGTGATGGTGGATACCATTTGTGTGGATTACAATCGAGAGGTTCTCGCGGCATACCAGTTGACGGTGGCTTCCGCTTCGGAACAGGTTTCTGCTGCTTTAAACGGTTATAAAGCGGGAGAAATCATCCGCAATTTGGACCACTGGAACATTATGCTGCGTTTGGACCCGTCCCTTCGTATCAGCGAGGATGATGTGCGGAATCTCCAACTGGTGGCTCCCGGTGGGCGCAAGGTGCGCTTGGCGGATGCCGCGCAGGTGTACCGTGCGGAGGTAACGAATCTCATCTTGCGCGATAATACCCGCCGCAAAGCGATGATTTCCTGCAATCCTTCGCTGGATTCCAATTTGGGTGATTTGGCCGCCGCCTGCCGGGAAAAATTGGACCCGGCCATGCATGCCATGGGTTGCTCCGTGGATTACGCCGGAACGATTAAGAGCCGGGAGGAAGCCGGACGCCGCCTTTATATTTTAGGCGCCATTGTCTGCATCCTCATCGTGTTGCTTTTGGCCGGTTCTCTGGGGAGTGTGCGGCGTGCTTTGGTAACACTTATCAACATTCCGCTTTGCTTGGTGGGTGGTATTGTGGCCGTGTTTTTGGCTTCTCCGGAAACAGTGGCTTCCGTGCTGGGGAAGGGACCCTATGTGCCGCCTATTTTGTCCGTGAGTTCCATTGTGGGGTTTGTAACAGTAGTGGGTTTTGCTATTCGCTCCGGTCTTATCTTGCTGAACCGATACCGAGCTTTGGAGGCGGAGGGGATGGATACCCTCCAAGCCATTCGAGAGGGCTCTCTGGAGCGAGTTATTCCCATTATGATGACTTCTTTGACCACCATTTTGGGTTTGCTGCCGCTCATTTGGGCAAAGGACCAGCCGGGGGGAGAGCTGCTGGCGCCTCTGGCCATTGTGCAGTTTGGCGGCTTGCTGTCGGCCACGGTGCTTAATCTGGTAGTCATTCCGGCCACGAGCCGCCTCTTTATGCGCTGGCTGCAGCTCAGGCGTGAATTGCGGGATTAAGCCGCATTCTGCCCTGTTGCTTTAATACAACTTCCCCCTGCATTCCCATAAGGAGTGCAGGGGGATTTGCTGTTGCTTTTAATTCCGAATCGTGGTACAACGGGCGCCATGAAAAGGATTGAGGTGGTAGCTGCGGTGCTGGTGCAGAAGGATAAAGTGCTGGCTACACAGCGTGGTTATGGAGAGCATGCCGGTGCCTGGGAATTTCCCGGCGGGAAAGTGGAGCCGGGAGAAACGCTGCCCCAAGCACTGGTGCGGGAAATGGAGGAAGAGCTGGGGGTGCAGGTGGATGTGCAGGCGTTTTTGCACACGGTGGAGTGGGATTACCCCGGGTTCCACCTTACCATGCATTGCTATATTTGCCGCCTGCTGGCCGGAGTCCCGGTGCTGAGGGAACATGCCGATGCCCGCTGGCTGGGTGCGAGGGAGCTGGATACAGTGCCTTGGCTGCCGGCAGATGTGGAGCTTTTACCCAAGGTGCGCGCCCTGCTGGAGTAAGCGGATTTCTTGCTCTATAAGGGGGTGCGCCGCAGGGGGAATCCAGCCATCCGGTAGGGGGGCCCCCTGCCGGATGGCATGCCGTATGGCGGCGGAGGATGCCGGATGCAGGGCTCCTTCCAGCGAAACATGGCGGGCATTAGCCCGAGGGCTTAGCGTGGTGTTTCCCCGGTGGTAAATGATGAAGGTGAGGTGCTTCATCAGGTAGTCGGCTCTCGCCCAGCGGTGGAGTTGCTCCCACTGGTCGGTACCCAGTAGCCAGTACAGCTCCGCCTGCGGATATTGATTGATAAAATGTTCCACGATTCTCCAGCTCCAGCTGGGAGGGGGGAGGCGGAGGTCTGCATCCGATACTTCTGCCCATGGTAATTCCGCCGTCGCGGCTTGCAGTATGCGAAGGCGCGCGGCATCGGGAAACATGGTGCTTCCCTCTGCTTTAAAGGGGGAGCGTGCCGCGGGAAGAAAAAAAACTTTATCCAGAGCCAGCTGCTGCCGTGCTTCTGCCGCCATACGCAGATGTCCGGTATGCACCGGGTCGAAGGAGCCTCCAAAAAGGCAAATCTTCATGCTTTAGAGCCCTTCCGTGTTTTTGTAGGGCAGAAAGCCTCCTATGGGCAGTTTGACAAATTTGCGCTCCGCCGGCAAACGACGGTAGTGCTTGATGAATTCTGTCAGGTTGCCGTAGTTGGTGGCGTTTTTGGGAATGCCTTGGTGCCCGCAGTTAACGAGTACATTGAAATGAAGCTCTGCATGCAGGTGCGCCTGGTACATGCCCCGGTTCGTGCCAATGGTGCCGACCTGCGCCCCTCGGCCCACGAGCTGCCCCAGCTTTACATCGATGCGGTCCAAGTGGGAATACAGGGTTTGGCAGCAGAGTACTTTGCCGGATTTCGGATCGCGGAAGGCATGGCGTACGATAACAACTTTGCCCCAGCGTCCCCGGGCATCCGCAGCGTAGGTAACAAGCCCCATACCGATGGAATATACGGGGTCTCCCAAATCGGTGTTGCCTCCGCCGTTGCCGTTCCAGTCCTCGCCCAGATGGCGGGGGGTGGCAAGGCGCAACCCGCGGGAACGGGAATACCCCTTGGCATCCGGCTTGCCTACGGGGAAATCAAATCCATCCGCCAGTGGTACATAGGCCCATTTGCCATCCGGCGTTTTCTTGGCCATGACAGCGGCTTGTACCTGCATTCCGGCACATGTTATCAGCATTGCCGCGAGTAGGAAAAGGAGTCGGAGTTCACGCACCATGGGGTAGATACTAACACATCGTCCCTGCCTCTATCAAGCATCAAAATCGCCATAATTCATCCGGCTGTGTTTCGTTTATCGTCAGCATGACGAAAAAAATCAGCTTTTGAAAGCAATTCACTTGACTTTTTGCCGGAAGTAGGTAAACTCTCCCCACCAAAACGAAAAACCAACTCATTTATCACATTTACTATGGCTCACACACAGTCCGCTAAGAAGCGCATCCGCCAGACCATCAAGCGCACCGCCATCAATCGTTCCGTCATGTCCCGTGTCCGCACCCTTCGCAAGAAAGTAGCTGAGGCCGTTACCGCCAAGGACAAGGACGCTGCCGCCGTGGCTTACAACAATTTTGCTTCTGCCATCGATAAGGCTGCCAAGAAGGGAACCGTGCCGGCTAACCGCGCTGCCAACTACAAGAGCAAGGCTGCTAAGGCCCTGGCTTCCATCGCCTAAGTCCCCTTTTCGGGTTTTCCGTTTTAGATGTAGACGGGGCATCGGTACGCGTCCGATGCTCCGTTGCACTTTTCTTAATATATCCCCCTCTATGAAGCAGGACTATAAGGAAATTGCCACGACTGTGGCGAATGACCCCGCCAGTTACAAATTGTGTTCCGTGTGTGGTGCCGTGGTGGACAAGCAGGCTCCCACTTGCCCGGATTGCATGGCCTACCGCTTTACGGATGACCCGGAGCAAGTGGTGAACAGAGCTATCGACCTTGGCTCTCGCGGGCAAAATGCCGTGAGCCATTTGGATACTTTGGAATAAGGAGCCAGCTTGTTCAGGAGGGCAGGAGGCGCACCACTCTGTCTGCACGGGGGAGTGTGATGGTGACGGTGGTACCCGTGCCTTCTTTCGAGGCGAAGGCAAGGGTGCCTCCGTGGTCTTTGATGATGCGGCGCACGATGAGAAGCCCCAGCCCATTCCCTTTTTCTTTGGTGGTGCGGAAAGCTTCGTACATGGAGCCCATCACCTCGTGAGAGATACCGGAGCCGGTATCGGAGATTACGATGCGTACATCGTTGTCATTGTACGCTGTTTGGATGTAAATACCGCCCTGATTGCCGGGAATGGATTGGTACGCATTGCGGATGATGTTGTAAAATACTTGGAAAAGCTGGGAGGAATCTGCCAGCAGTTCCGGCAAAGTATCACTCAGCTCCTGGTGGATGCTGATGCCTCTCGGTGCAATTTCCGGGTCGAGAACCTCCAGCACTTGTTCCAATAGTTCGTTGATGTGCGTGTTTTCCCGCTGGAGGTGTGTGGGGCGCATGGATTGGAGGAAGTGGCGGAGCAGGGAATCCAAGCGTTTGGTTTCCTCCAGCGCATTTTGGAGCAGAGGAACAATTTTGAGCTGTTCTGCATCCGGAAGTTGGGTGATTTTTCGCCGGAGGAGCTGGAGGTTAAGCCCGAGGGAATTAAGGGGGTTGCCGATTTCGTGTGCCACGGCACTGGCCATAAAGGAGAGCAGGTTCATTTGCTCTGCCTCTGCGTGTTCCTCCCCGGCGTTGCGCTGTTCCGTATCATCCCTTACAAGTAGGAGGTACTCTTCCCCTTGGGAGATGGGACTCATCAGGAAATTGTAGTGGCGAGGCTCCGGGTAGTTTACTTGGATGTCTCGCGAAATGGCAATGCCGCTTTCCTTCAATTCCTGCCATTGGATGGTATTACCCACAAGCGTTTCGAAAGGAACCCGCAGTAACTCCCGCATAGGGCGTCCGTAGATGCCGGCAGCGGCTTTATTGGCCAAACGTGCTTGACCGTGGGAATCGAAGAGGATGAGACCATCACGCAGGGCATCGAATACATCCTGTAGCAGCCCTTTGTCCGAGGCGAGGCGAAGAAATACATGGCGTAATTCTTCCGGACTGAGCGAGTCCAGACGCGAGACAAGTTTCTCGATGGTGTCCTGTTTCATAAGGTGATGGAGAGGTGGGAAAAAGTGGCCGGAATTTCCACACGGAAAATGCGCGTGGAATCAAAGGCTCCTTGAGGGCAGGGGGCACCATCCGCCTTTACCTTGGGTTGGGCGCCCAAGGGCAGGGCATGCAGCGCCAGCGTGTTGGTGGTTCTGGGGCAAGGCATTTGCCCCTCCCGGGAGCAGTGCAGCTCGATGCTGCGGCGAGTGGCTGTGTAGTGGAAACGGTGCAGGAGGTAATTTCCTTCCCGGTAGGAAACGCCATCACCGGTATCCTCGTAATGGGTACTCTCCGTTTCCGTCTCCGGAGCCCACCACAAATCGTAGGTGCAGGGGGGGATGGGAATTTGCCCCACATATTGCTGCACGGGCCAGCGGGGAATTATTCTGCCTCCGCGTACAAATACGGGAATGTGTTTGAGCGGGGTGGATACCCATACCTCTTCTTCCTGCGTGGGCGCCGGGGCATCCGTCCAGAGGGAGTACCAATGCCCCTTGGGCATGTAAAGGAAGCGGCCACCCTCGCCCGGGTGGTGTACGGGCACGATGTATAGAGAATCGCCCAGGAAGAATTCACTGCTGCGCCAGTACATATCCGGGTTTTCCGGGAACATGAGAGCCAAGGCTCGGATGATGGGTACCCCCTGCTTATGGTAATGGTAAAATTGTGTGTAGAAATAGGGCAGCAGGCGGTAGCGCTCTCCGATGGCGCTGCGGATGTATTCCAGCACGTTGTTGCCGAAACACCATGGCTCTTGCCCGCCGTATTCTCCATTGCTGTGGTTGCGGAAGAATACATGGAATGCGGCCATTTGTACCCAGCGGCAGAATAGTTCCGGGGTGGGGTGGCCTAAAAAGCCTCCGGTGTCTGCACCGCAGAAGGAAACGCCGCTGGAGGAGAGCCTCTGAATCATCAGATTGGCCATTTTCAGGTTTTCCCAATCGGAGTTGTTGTCACCCGTCCAAGTGGCGGCCCAGCGTTGCATGCCGGCAAAGCCCGCCCGGGAGAGAACAAAGGGACGGCGATGCGGGGCGCTGCGTTCCATGCCATCGTATGTGGCGCGAGCCATACATTGGCCGTACACGTTATGTGCCTTTAGGTGGGAGCAGGAGTAGCCGTCAAAAGCGTGCCGGGTATCGTCCGGGAAGGTCTTATCCGGGAACATGACGGGTTCATTCATGTCTATCCAAATTCCCCGTACGCCATATTCTCCCACTTGGCGTTGGAAGAGGCTTGCCCACCATTCACGAGTGGTCGCAGCCGTAAAATCCGGGAAAGTGCAGGTGCCGGGCCACACGTTCCCTTCCAGCAATGCGCCATCGTGGCGGCGGCAGAAGATGTTTCGTTCAAAGCCGCTGCGCCACACGTAATTATCCGGGTTAATTTTGGTGCCCGGATCTGCAATGGTGATGAATTTGAAACCATCCTCGCCCAGCCGCCGAATCATGCCCGGCGGGTCGGGAAAATAATCGCGGTTCCATGTAAAACTCTGGAAATCCTTCATATGGTGGATGTCCAGATGAATAGCATCGCAGGGAATTTTATGTTTGCGGAGCGTATGGGCTACTTGGTATACCGTTTGTTCCGGGTAATAACTCCACTTACTTTGGTGGTACCCCAGAGCCCACATGGGGGGCATGGGGGGAAGCCCCGTGAGGCGTGTATACGTGGATACGGTGTCCAGTGCATCCTTACCATGGATGAAATAGTAGTCCATGATGCCGCCATCGGCACCAAAGAGGAGTCTGTCCTCTCGCTCCTTCCCGAAATCGAAATAGGAGCGCATGGTGTTATCGAAGTAAATGCCGTATTGGCATCCTTCGTTCAGGCAGAGGAAGAAGGGGATGCTTTTGTAGAGCGGGTCACTTTCCGGGGTGAATTTGTAGTGGTCCGAGCCCCACATCTCAAAGCGCTTTCCTCGCAGGTTGAGGGCGCAGGGTTTATCTCCCAGTCCAAAGAAGTGGGCTCTCTCCGGCATGCGCTTCAGCACCCATACCACATCATCGCCCGTGCGCTCGGAGCGCCGGTGCCCCACTCCCTCTGCATCTGCACAGAGCAGCTTGCCTGTGGCGCGGTCGAAGAATTCCAGCCCGCCATCGTTTTTGCGGATGCAAACCCGCAAGCCGGGAGTGGATACATAGTAGGCACCGGCACTCTCTGTTTCCTCCATGGCGGGGGAATGCGGCCTGTATTCCGGCGCGACTCCGTAGCTGGGTATGGCCTCAAAGACAGCACGGGTTACATAACGGCAGCGGACGATGCCGCTCTCAAGAAAGTAGAGCCGCAATCGGCGTTCCGGCAGCCCCACCTCCAGCGTGTGAGCGTTGGCCCACTCGTAGTGTTGAATGCAATTAGTCTGGCTACGAATGCTCATGCGCTAGCACATGCGAGTGCGTAGGGATCTAACCGGGGGGCCATTGGAGGGTGCGCCCTCCGATAATGTGGATATGCAGGTGCGACACCGTTTGCCCGCCATCTGCTCCGGTATTCAACACCGTGCGGAATCCCCCCTCTGCTATGCCTTCTGCCCGGGCAATATCTCCCACCTTCAGCATGAGGTGTGCCAGCAGTGCCGAATCTTCCGCCGTGGCTGCTGCAATATCCGGCAGCGGTTTGCGAGGTACTAACAGCACATGAACCGGTGCCGCCGGCGAGATGTCCCGAAAAGCCACGCAAAGCTCATCCTCGTACACAATGGTGGCCGGAATCTCCTTGTCCGCTATTTTTTGGAAGAGTGTCTTACTCATCAGCCCCATATTTACCACACGCCGCGCGGGGATGCAACAACAATCTGCAACGGATTGCAGAAGCAAAAAACCTATTATTATGCTATGTTTTATGCTTGCGAGGAGGTCAAAAGTAGGTGCGCGACACCATTTGCTCTTGCCAAAGGGTAGAGCAAATGGCAATATAGGCGCATGGTTCGCTATGGTATCATTGTCTCCATGTTGATGGCTGTGTTATGCTGCATAACGGCCTGCCAGCAAGGACCCAACTCCTACCTTCGTACCCCTCGGGCAGTGCGGTTCCAGCCTGTCCGCTCTCCGCTGGTGGTTCGCACGGTAACAAAATTGGCAAGGGAGGTGAACATTAAAGTTCGCATTGTGCCTCCGAATGCACGTTTCCGCAGGGACTCCAAGCCGTTGAATCCAAGGTTTATTACCATTCACAGCACGGCTAACCACTCCCCCACCTCCACCGCCATGCAGCATTCCCGCGCTCTGTGCAACGGAGCCATTCCGGATCGCAGCTGGCATTTCACGGTGGACCAGTTCATGTGCGTACAGAATCTGCCGCTCACGGAATCGGCTTGGCATGCCGGCACGCCTGCGGGTAATTACAACTCCATCGGTATCGAGATGTGTGAATGCGAAAACCGGGGCGCTAACCACTTCCGAACGTGGGATCGCACCGCTAAGCTCACGGCATTGCTGATGCGCCGATATGGAATCAATTTACGCCGGGTGGTTCCCCATTACCACTGGACCCGCAAAAACTGCCCGGCTCCCTTGTTGACGAACGGCCGGCCCGGGCCCAAGTGGGCTTGGTTCCATTCTCGTATCGACTATTACTACCGCTGCATCAATCAGGGACAATCGTTCCGCTGACAGGTATAACCGCCAGTGCTGCAAAGCGTACAAGATTCTCTGGAGCAACTGCCGGGGCTGAGCCCTCGGGAGTGGAAGAGCCTGAGTGCCGCCGGAATTGCCACGGTGCAGGATGTACTCCAACGCTTCCCCCGGCGTTACGAGGACCGCCGGAATGACGGAGTGCCGCTTTCCTCCCTGCAAAATGGGAGTACTGCTTGTCTTCTTGTGCATGTATACAGCGCCGGGTGGCGCTTTTCTTACAAGCGGTATTATGAGCTGAGTGTGGGAGCCGCAGGGGAGCCCGCAGGTTTGCGCCTGTACCTGCGCTGGTTCAACATGCCCTATGTGGCGCGCCTCTTAGCCGTGGGGATGAACCTCTCCATATACGGACAAGTGAAAGAATATGGGGGACGGCTTACGATGGTGAATCCGGATTTCGAGGTTCTGGAGGAGGAAGATGCCGGAGCGCGCTTAGTGGCTGCCGCCATGGGAGGCCTTGCTTCTCCGCTCGCCGTTCGCAGTCCTGAGGAATCTGTGCCGGGAATCCACACCGGGCGCATAGTCCCCATATACAGAGCCGTGCCGGGTATTTCCGCTCGCAGTTATCGTGCTATGGTGTGGCAAGTATTGCAGGCATTGCCGGCGGAGTGCGCCACCCCCTTGGGGTACGATGTGGCACCGGCATATCCCTATATTCAGGCCGTGCGCGATGTTCATTTCCCGGAGAGCGAAGAATGCGGGCACAAGGCAAGACTGCGTTTTGCGCTGGAGGAGTGTTTCACCTGCCAGTTTTTAGTGGCTTGGCGGCGCGCGCGGGTACAGAGCCGCCCCGGTAAGATAACGGCCTCCTGCGATGCCTACCTGCAGGAAATGCTTGCAGCGTTGCCTTTCCGGCTTACCGGGGCACAAGTGCGCTGCTTGGATGAGATTCGTGCGGATATGGCCTCCGCACGGCAAATGAATCGTCTGCTGCAAGGGGATGTGGGCAGTGGCAAAACCCTTGTGGCGCTATGCGCCATGCTGCTGGCCGTGGGGAGTGGGCATCACGCCGCACTCATTGCTCCCACTCAGATTTTGGCCGAGCAGCATTTCAATAATTTCCGCCGTTTGCTGGCACATACGGATATACTCATTTCCTTGCGTACTTCTGATCGCGCGGATGATACCGGACTTGTGTTGGAAGGGGGAGCGCAGGACGCCTCCCCCCGCCTTATTGTGGGAACCCATGCCTTGCTCTACAAAAAAAATCGCCCGCAAAATTTGGGATTAGCCGTCATAGATGAGCAGCATAAATTTGGTGTGGAACAGCGGGAGTGCTTTATTGCCTCCGGGGAAAATCCGGATGTATTGGTCATGACGGCCACCCCCATTCCCCGCACACTTACCCTCACGCTCTATGGTGATTTGGATGTTTCCGTGATTGATGAACTACCGGCAAATCGCGGCACCGTCCTTACCGCATTGCGCCATCCTGCTCATATGAAGCGGATTATCTCCTTTATGCGGCAGGAATTGGCAGAGGGGCGGCAAATATACATCGTTTCCCCGCTGGTGGAGGAGAGCGAGAAAAGCGAACGCAAGGCTGCCACGGCCGAGGTGGAACGCTGGAAAGCAGAATTCCCGGAAACCGCCATCGGATTGCTGCACGGCCGCTTAACCCCGGAGGAGAAAGAAGCCGTTATGGCGGATTTTCACGCCAACCGCACGGGCATATTAGTGGCCACCACGGTGGTGGAGGTGGGGGTGGACGTACCGAATGCCTCCATTATGTTGATTAACGATGCGGATAGCTTTGGCCTTTCCCAGTTGCACCAGTTGCGCGGGCGCATAGGGCGCGGGCAGTACAAGGGGTATTGCATCCTCCTCTCGGCAGCCAAAGCGGGGGAACCCGGCCGCGAAAAATTAGAGGTGCTTTGCCGTACCGCCAATGGCTTTGAAATTGCGGAAGAGGATTTTCGCCTGCGCGGCCCGGGGGATGTGCTGGGAACGGCTCAAAGCGGGCTGGGGGCGGTGCGCTTCCCGGAGTGGTTGGCGGATGCCAGACTGATTCACCGAGCTTCCAAGGAAGCAAGCTCTGTGCTGGAACTCGACCCGGAGCTTATTCTCCCTCAGCATGCACCACTGCGGCAGTTGGTGCAGACTGCCGCCATAGGAGAACGCCGCACTTGCTGAACACGCCTTGGGGGCTCAGATGCCCAAATCCAGCTGTTCGCCATTATCGGCAGGCGCTTCCATGGCCGGAGCGGGCGAAGGAATGGTGGATGGTTCCGGCGCCGGAGGATTCGTTTCCGAGGCAGGGGCTTCCGAATCCTGAGCCGAGGGCATTATACGGGCAATGCGTTCCACTTGGTTTTTCGTTACAATGTTTCCCAATACGGCACGCCCCTTCACCCGGAGCCGGGAGAAGTCGAAAGGAATCGGACGGCGGAGGCGCCGCAGCTGGTTCTTCAGGTACACATTTACGGAAATAGCGGCACTGTCCTCCTCGTTGGCGTGTACGGAAAAGAAGAAAATACGGCTCCCCTTGGTGCCTTGAGTCAACTGGTATTCTTTATCACGGGTAAAACCACCGATGTGGAAACGCTTGGCATAGGTAATACCATCTTTCCCATCCCGGTATATCAAGTTAAATACCCAATCGTCCCCCGGGCGCAGCACGCGAATATCCAGCAGCTTTTTGCCCACATAGAATTTCTCCTGCACACGGCGTACCATGAGTACCCCCTGATTATCCACCGTGAGTATATCGCTCAGAGTGGAGCATTTTTCTACCGCTTCACCCTTTTTTACAGCATAGCCGGCAAACCCTTCTTCATCGATGTAGAGCGTCTCATTCTCCACGGCGGCTTCGGCGCGGCTCACTGTATCGAAAGTTACCAGCTCCGTACGGCGTGGCCAAGCATCCCCGTACTTCTTGCGCAGGTTTTCGAACCAGCGGATAGTATAGCGGGTAAGTTGCGCCAAATGGCGGCGAGTTTGGTCAATTTCCGCTTGGAGGGATGCCAAGTGTTTCTCCGCTTCGTGAATTTCGTAGCGTGCAATTTTTTTGATGCGAATCTCCGTAAGGCGAATAATATCCTCCCGCGTTACGGGGCGAATAAAGTCCTGCACATATGGTTGCAGACGCTCCTCGATTTGTGCGAGGGACGTCTCCCAGCTGGGGCTCTCTTCCAGTACCTTGTAAATGCGGTTTTCGATGAAGATTTTTTCCAGACTGGCCTGCATCCAGCTTTCCTGCAATTCGCCGAGGCGCACCTCCAGCTCGCGTTTGAGCGTATCGCGGGTCAGATCCACATTGTGCTTCAGAATTTCACTCACCCCCATGAATACAGGCTTGCGGTCCATAATCACCACCGCCTTGGGGGATATACTTACTTGGCATTCTGTAAACGCATACAGGGCATTGCAGGTTTTTTCCACATCCTGCCCGGGCAGCAGGTGTACCAAAATGTCGGCTGTGGCAGCAGTGTTGTCCTCTATCTTCGCCACTTTGAGCTTGCCCTTATCCATGGCAGATTCAATGCTTTGGATAATGGATTCCGTGGTGGTGCCGTAGGGAATTTCGGTAATGCGGATAAGTTTTTTTGTGCCGGTATCCAAACGAGCGCGGCAGCGCAGGCGGCTATTGCCTGTGCCATCATTGTACGCACTTACATCCAGCAGCCCGCCTGTGGAAAAATCCGGGTATAGCTCGAAACTTTCCCCGCGCAGGTAATGAATGGCGGCTTCTATCAGCTCGTTAAAATTATGTGGCAGGATGAGGCAGTTCATCCCCACGGCAATGCCCAAAGCCCCTTGTGCCAACAGAAGCGGAAATTTCACGGGCAGGGCCACCGGCTCCTTATTGCGCCCATCATAGCTCAGCTTCCATTCCGTTACCTTGGGGCTGTACACTACTTCCTTGGCAAAGGCGGAGAGTCGGGCCTCAATATATCGGGGTGCGGCAGCGGCATCCCCTGTCAGGATATTGCCCCAGTTACCCTGCGGGTCAATTAAAAGTCCCTTTTGCCCCAGTGTTACAAGGGCACTGCCAATGGAGGCATCCCCGTGGGGGTGGTATTTCATCGTATCCCCCACAATGTTGGCCACCTTGTTGTAGCGGCCATCATCCATGCGTTCCATGGAGTGCAGAATGCGCCGCTGCACGGGCTTTAACCCATCCACAATGTGGGGCACGGCTCGTTCCAGAATCACATACGATGCGTACTCCAGATAGTAATCCCCGAACATCTTTTGGATGATGCTCGGATTCTCCTGCAACTGCACCGGGGGGATGTCCTTACTCATTATTACGGATGATGATAACGAAAAATCCCCGCAGAATCAAGGTTTTTCTGCGGAATCACCGCGGGCTTTTTGCCGGGGAGCAGCAGGCTTAGCGCCTGCTGCTGCGTTTCTTCTTTCGCTTTTTTTTGATGGGGTTGCCGTTCTCATCACACACCGGGAAGGGGGCTGCCGGCAGCATGTGCTTGTTGACCAAATTCGGCTCCATAAAAACGGCCCACGCGTAGCGCATATTCTTGGGGGCTTTTACGGCGGGGGATTTCAGGATGATGTTTTTTCCCTTGATTTCTGCCGTGGCCGGGTGGAATTGTCCATCGGCCCCGGCCAGCTCGAAGCCTACCGGTTCGCCCCCGTCAGTGGTAGAGAGCCCTTCAGCCTGCTCCAATCGCACTTGGACACTGTTGCCCTTTGCCTTAAATCCGCTGATAACCGGGCCGGAGCAGGGGATGTCCTTGCCGTATACCTTGGCAGCTGCCGTGGCGGCAAGCCGTTCTCCCACCTCGATTTTGCGGGGCGGGTGGACATCGCTGTTGGTGGAGCCGAGGTCCATGGTAACCACGCAGTGAACATGTTCCATTTCCGCAGCAGCCCGGGTCTGTACTTGGCGGAACTCCGGCCAGTAGGCTCGCAGTTTAGATTTATCGTTAATGCGCGGGAGCTGCACTTGGAGGAAAGGCATATCCTTGTTGTCAAACTCATCCCGCCAGGAGGTGATGAGGTCGGAGAGCAGTTGGTAATTTTGGGCGGGGTCTTGAATTTCTGCATCCGATTCCCCCTGATACCAAATGACACCTGCTACCGGAAAATCCTTCCATTGCTTCAGCCCAGTCTCAAAAAGATAGCTTGGGGCATAGGGATGCAGCATGGGGTCTCCGCCTTGCCCCACGTTAAATCCGGCGCGACCGCGCACCCACTCGGAAGCGTATTTGCTTTCGAGCCAAGAGGCTCCCATGCAGTTGGGGTATTTTCTTTTGAGCAAGCTCTCCGGGAACCAAGCCATCATGTTTGAGCCTCCCAGCGAAACATGAATAATCCCTACGGGAACTTGCAAGTGCTTTTGCAAAGCCTGCCCGAAATAGTACCCCACGGCAGACATGCGCGGGCTGCTCTGCGGGCTGCTCTCTGCCCATTTGCCCACATACATGGTGCGTTTTTTGAGAATCTGTTTTTCCCGTTCTCCATAGGGTTGCCTGTTTGTATGCACCTGCGGCTCCGAGTGGTAGAAGCGGAAGTTGCCGTTAGCGGATTGTTCAATGGTTTGCCGGTTGCCGGGTGTTTGGTTTAAGCGCCAAAGCATGTTGGATTGGCCGGAGGCAATCCATACCTCACCCACCACCACATTGTTCAGTGTGGCGGAATCCTTTCCCTGTTGCACTACAAGGGGCTTGCCCTCGCTGCTGGCTTTCATGGGGGGCAGGATGGCCCTCCAGCTCTTTCCGGAAATTTCCGCCTGCACCGTCTCTCCTCCATAGCTCACGCTGATGGCTGTTCGGGGACTATCCGTACTGCCGCATATAGGGATGGGTTTCCCCCGTTGGAGTACCATGGCCTCTCCGTATATGGGTGCAAGCTCTACTGCGGCCCATGCACTGCTCAGGTAGCCCGTTGCAAGGATCGTGGCAAGTATACGATTCATTTCCCTATCTTTTTAGCATACTTTAGGCCGCAAGTAAAGGCAAAAGCATGAAAATCTACTCTTTCAGGAAGTCTTGGAGTTCTTCCATGCGTTGCGCCGCCATGCGCCTTCCTGCATCGTAAGCAAGTTTGAGCTTATGGGGGTTCTTTTCCATGCGGCTGACGGGGAGTGGACTTTCAGGGCGGAGGACGAAGATGTTATCCGCAGCCTCCTGCCGAGCAAGGTAGTCGATAGCATCGTTGTACATGATATGGCGGTGCGCCATAGCCTCCACGAGTTTCGGGTATTGCCGATACATCAGCCGGAGCAGGGGGAGCGCACTTGTTTTCTTTTTTCTGTATCCCTTGGGCTGCGTGAGAACAAGTACCATTTTGGTATACCCCAGTGTTTCGAAATAGCGTAGGGGAATGGCATCCGTAATACCGCCATCCAGCAATTTTCGCCCCTCAATTTCCACATAGCGGGAAACGAGCGGCATGGAGGCGGAAGCCCGGATCCAATCAAAACCGCTGGGTTCCGTCCCTTCGTAGAGGTGGTATACCGGTCGGCCGGTTTCGATATCGGTACACACAACGTGAAAACTCATGGGATTGTTGATATAGGCATCAAAATCGAAAGGGTCGAGAATCCGGGGCACCTCTCCATAGGCGAAATCCTCGCTATAAATGTTGCCGGTTTGCAGCAAACACCCCCAGCCGCAATAGCGGCGGTCATTGCAGAATCTCATGTTGTAGCGAATGGCTCGCCCTATTTGTCCGGATTTGTAATTGCAGCCGAAAGCCGCGCCGGCAGATACGCCCACAGCCCCATCGTATCGGATGCCGTGTTCCATCATCACATCCGTTACCCCGGCGGTGAACATGCCCCGCATGGCGCCTCCCTCCAGTATGAGTCCCTTCTTCATCTTGTGCATGTTTTGCTGCTGCCGGAAGCATATCCCCTTTGCCTTTTTCTGTCCAGCCTATAACACGGCGCGTGGCGGCTTTCGTGTCTGTCCGGTATTTTGTCATTGCATTTGTGTGCAATTAGGGCATAATACCCCTAGGTGCAGCCTGCCGGCTTGCACAGAAGTATTATTCAGACTCTAACCATTATGAAAACGCTTAAGCGATTCGTTCTCGTGGGCGCTCCTGCTTCCGGCAAGGGCACTCAATCCTCCTTCCTTTCCGGCACCTACGACCTGAAGCCCCTTAGCACAGGCGCTCTGCTGCGTGCGGAAATTGCCGCCGGTTCCGAGCTGGGGTTGGAGGCCAAGAAGTACATGGATGCTGCCATGTTTGTGCCGGATGAAGTGGTGAATGGTATTGTGGCCAAGTGGCTGGGCGAGAACAAGGATTGTGGTTGCCTGCTGGATGGTTATCCCCGCACTGTGTCTCAGGCTGAAACGCTCGACCAGAACCTTACGGCCATGGGGCTGGAGGTGGATATCGTGGTTTATCTGAATGTGTCTCTGGAGCTTATTCAGGCTCGCATGCTTAAGCGCAAGGCTTGCCCCGCCTGCGGCGAAACCACCCGCAATGGCGAGGAAGCTTGCCCGAAGTGCGGTGGCGCCATGATTGTGCGCTCCGATGATAACCCCGAGGCTTTTGCCAAGCGCTGGAAGGATTACGAAACCCTTACCGTTCCCGTCATCGAGCATTATGCCAAGCAGGGCAAGGTGGTGCAGATTGATGTAACGGAGGAAGGCGAGCCGGAGGACGTTTCCGCCCGCATCGCTGCTGCCATTCGCACCTACTGCGAGAAGTAAATCCCACTTGGGGGATAAAGCCCCGTTTCCCGCACCATTCGCCATACGCGGATGGTGCGTTTTTCTTTTATAAGGCACAGAAAAAGGTTGAGACAGCCGCAGGGGCGGTATACAATGCAGGCATGTCAAGATTGGACGACCTTTTTGCATTTCTGAGGATACCCAGTGTTTCTGCTCAGGCAGAACATGCGGGGGATGTGGAGCGCTGTGCGGATTTTTTGGTGGATAAACTCCGGGGAATGGGCTTTTCTGCGGTCAAGCACCTCACGGATATCCACCCCATTGTGGTGGCTCACAGTCCGCATGTGGAAGGGCGTCCCACGGTACTCATATACGGGCACTACGATGTGATGCCTGTGGACCCGCTGGAAGAATGGAAGAGTGCCCCCTTCGAGCCCACAGTGCGGGAAGGGCGCGTGTATGCCCGCGGTGCTTCCGATGATAAAGGGGAAATTATGGCACTGGTGCTGGCGGCAGAAGAGGTGATGAAGGAGGATGGTGCGCTGCCGTTGAATGTGACCTTCCTCTTTGAGGGCGAGGAGGAGCGTGGCAGCGAAAGTCTCTTTAAGTTTGTGCAGAACCCCGAGGTGCAGAAAGACCTTGCTTGCGATGTAATCGTGGTGAGCGATACGGGAATGGCCGCCCCGGACATCCCCTCCTTCTCGTACGGACTCAAGGGACTGTGCTGTTTTGAACTGGAGGTGAGCGGCCCTGCTATGGACCTTCATTCCGGCATTTTCGGCGGAGCTGTATCGAACCCCATCACCGCACTTTGTGAAATGGTAGCCAGCACGCACGATGCCCGGAACCGCGTGGCAGTGGAAGGCTTTTACGATGGCGTGATGCCCATCCAAAACTGGGAGAAGGAAAGCTGGAAACGCGTGCCCGGTATGAGCAACACAGAACTGGCCTCCCTTACCGGTGTGCCTGTACTCCGCACGGAAGAAGGCTACACCGGAGCCGAGTGCGTGTACGCACGCCCCACGTTTGAGCTGAATGGTATCTCCGGCGGTTACGAGGGGGAAGGCTCCAAAACAGTCATTCCCACCCGTGCCGTGGCTAAGATGAGCTGCCGCCTTGTACCCGGGCAAACACCGGAGGATATTTTGGATAAAGTGGAAGCACACTTCCGCAAAGTATGCCCCGTGGGTGTGCGGATGAAGTTTACCCGCCAGCACGGAGGCGCCGCCTACCTGAGCGACCCGAATTCCGCCTTTGGCAAGGCCGCCCAAAAAGCATTGGAAGATACCTTCGGCAATCCTCCTGTATTGGTGCGCGAGGGTGGTTCCATCCCCATCATTGCAGAGATTTCCCGCGTTTTGGGCAAGGATGCCCTCTTTCTGGGGCTGGACCTGCCGGACGCCCGCATCCACTCCCCGAATGAGAACATGCGCTTAGAGATTTTTGAAAAAGGAATCACCATGGGTAAAACGCTCCTGCGCCTCATGGCTCAAGCCTAAGTGCGGCATTTTCTCCCTCTTCCATGCCTGTCGTAGAGATAGACCAAGTACACAAGAGCTTCCCCGGCCACTGGGGGCGGGGAGGCGTGTATGCCGTTAAGGGCGTAAGTCTTTCCATCGAAGAAGGAAGCGTATACGGGCTGATTGGACCCAATGGTTCCGGTAAAAGCACTATGATGAAAATGCTCGTGGGTCTCTTGGCTCCCGATGCCGGTTCCTGCCGCGTGTTCGGACGTCCTGCCACGGCTTCCGGAAACCGCCGGGAAATCGGCTTCCTGCCGGAAAATCCTTATTTCTACAAATTTCTCACCGGGGAGGAAACGGTGCGTTTTTACGGGCGCCTGTGCGGACTTCGCGGGGCCGCCTTGCGGCAGCGTACGCAGGAGCTGCTTGCCCTTGTGGGGCTGGAGGAAGCGGCGCATCGGCGCTTAGGGGGCTATTCCAAGGGAATGTTACAGCGTATTGGCCTAGCTCAGGCTTTAGTGCAGAAGCCTCGTCTTCTGGTGCTGGACGAGCCTACCGCCGGGGTGGACCCCATCGGCTCTCGCAGTATTCGGGATATTATACTGAATCTCAAATCGCAGGGAATGACGGTGTTTCTCTGCTCTCATTTGTTGGAACAGGTGCAGGAGGTGTGCGACCACGCCGGCATTCTTTACCAAGGCTGCCTGATTGCTAATGGCTCCATGGAGAGCTTAACGCAGGATAAGTGCCGGCGGGAAATCACCCTCCGCCGGCCTTCGCCCGAGCTGCTGGAGCAAATACGGCAGCTGGCAGGGGATGCCTGGGTGGGGGAACAGCCTGCCCGTAATTCTCTGGAAAACGTCTTTTTGCAGGGCATTCAAGCCCGCCTGCGGGAGCAGCAATCTCGCTCTGCCGAGCATTGAGCTTGGGAAAACTATTCCCAAGACGTCATGCGGTGAAACTCCGCCAGCCTTCGGGCCAGCTCCTGCCGCGTGAGAGAGAAGAGCGAAATGGTGCCGAATTTTTCACACACCGCAGCAGCCACCACACTTGCGAGCGCCACGCCCCGCTTCATATCCTCCCAAGTGAGGGCGCCGTTCTTCAGCCGCCCGGTAAGATAACCGGCCAGAGCCCCCATATAGGAATCTCCTGCGCCGGTGGGGTCCTGCGGGTGGATAAGGGGCCATGCCGGGCAGCGGAAAAGCCGTGTCTCCCCCTCCGGCGTGCGGTGAAACAGTGTAGAGCCTGCACTGCCGTGCTTCACGATGGCATAGCGAGGACCGGTCTCCAGCAGCTTGTACCCGGCCTCCAAAGAATCCTCCGTGTGGGCCCAGTAGCGGGCTTCCTCATCATTCATGAGCATGAGATCCACCATACGGAGCATTCGGGCGGTCTCCTCCGGTTGGCGTTTGAGCCAGCCCTTCATGGAATCCGCCATGCGGAATTGAGCCTCGGGGCATTGCTCCAGCATGCGGCATTGCAGCCGTGGCGTCACATTAGTCGCTGCGGCCAGACTGCATGCCCGAAGCTCCGGGGAGAGCTGCATGCGCCAATGCTCCTGCACTCCCTCCACGCGGGAAACCGTGGTGCGCAGGTTCATATCCTCCTCATACTTACCCGTCCAAGCAAAAGTTTGTCCTGCCTCCCGCGCCACATGCCGCATGCTTACGCCGCGCACTTCCAGCGCCTGCTGCCAAGCCTCCGGGAAATCATCTCCCACCACGCCAATCATATCCATGCGGTCGGTCACTAAGCGCGCTGCCAGTGCCGCATATGGGGCGGAGCCCCCCAGCACGGAGTTGACCTGCCCCCCCGGGGTGATGAGGGTATCGATGGCGATGGTGCCGTAAATGAGGGCGCGTCCGTTCATGCCTCCGCCCCCCCTTTCAGCATGGCAAGAAGCTCCTCCTCGCCAATAATGGGAATGCCCAGTTTCGCGGCCTTATCGCGTTTGGAGCCTCCTCCTTCTCCTGCCACCAGATAATGGGTCTTACCGGTTACGGAGCCTGTGGCTTTGCCCCCTGCTTGGGCGATGAGTCTTTCGAACTCCGGCCTCGGGCGACTCAAAGCCCCGGTAAGCACAAAAGTCTTGCCCGCCAGAGGCCCGGCCTGCGTGCTTGTTCTGTTTTCCGCAAAGGAAGGGGAGGCGGGGTTAATGCCTAACTCCTCCAAACGCTGCATCACCGCCAATCCGGCCGGGGAGGAGAAATAAGCCCGCAGGTGCCGGGTGGAAACGGAGCCGAGCGGATTGCTCATACGCAGCTTGTGGGCACCATCCTCCTCCAGTGCAATATATCCGCGAGCCGTATAAGGGGCTGCCATTTGAAACAGCTCCTGCTTGAGGACGCTTTGCTGTGCCGCCAAGGCCTCCTTATCCGCGCCCTTATTAGCTCTGGCCTTGGGATTGAGGGCATTGAAATCCGCAATGCCTTGCTCCAGAGCCTCCAGCGTACGGAGAAAATCGGAATGCGCCAGCTCCTCCAGATTCCTGTGGTATTCGGCTGTACTCCGGGCGGTGATGCTGCCTATAGTGGGAATGCCGAAAGCCGTTAACCAGCGTTCCAGCGGATGCCGCCTTGCTTTTTCCAAGGCAGCCAAAGCCTTAGCGGCATTTTTTTCGCCCAGCCGCCGGGGCTCCTCCTCAGTGCCCAGATTCAGCGCCCCCAGAGCCTCCACGGAAAGGGAGAAAAGATCCAGCGGTGTGGAGATAATGCCCCGGTTCACGAGTGCCTCGGCCACGCTTCCCCCTAGATTTTCAATATCCAGCGCCTCTCTGCGGCAAAAATAAGTAGTGCGCATGGCTGCTTGTGCCGGGCAGGTAAAATTCGTGCAGCGCCAAGCCACTTGCCCCTCCTCCCGGGCAATGGGGGCTCCGCAACTGGGACACACACCGCCCACGGCATCGTACAGGCTATATGGGATGCAGCCTTCCGGGCGTTTTTCCTTAATAACATGCACCACGGCCGGAATAATCTCCCCGGATTTTTCCATCAGCACCGTATCCCCAATGCGGATATCCTTGCGCTCAATCTCATCCTGATTATGCAGCGTGGCGCGGGAAACCATCGTGCCGGAGAGCTGCACAGGTTCCAACTCCGCCACAGGGGTAAGCACCCCGGTGCGTCCCACTTGGATAGTGATACTGCGCAAAAGGGTCTCCTTCTGCTCCGGGAGGTATTTGAACGCCGCCGCCCAGCGGGGAGCGCGGGCAGTGCTGCCCAGTTGTTCCCGCAGCGCGTAATCATCCAGTTTAATCACGGCGCCATCCGTAGCATAGCCCAGCTCCCGGCGCAGGGTATTAATGTGTTGCACGGCTTGTCGAAGCTCCTCCAAGCCATTGGCTCGCAGAATGGGAGTATTTAAGGGAATCCCCATCCCCTTCAGGAGCGCTTCGTAATCATCTGCCGTGTGCAGGGGCTCGCCCTCGTACACACCTAAGCCGTGTGCCAAAAAACGCAGGGGGCGCCGGGCCACCTCATCGCTGTCCAGCAGCTTAATAGTACCGGCCGTCGCATTGCGGGGATTTGCGAAAACCGGCAAACCGGCCGCATCGCGCTCCTCATTCAGCCTGTCAAACTCGGCCGAGGGCATATAAATTTCCCCGCGCACCTCCAGCAGAATCGGCGCACCCTTCGGCAGTTGCGTGGGAATGGAGCGAATCGTCCGCACATTCGCCGTAATATCATCCCCCGTGTGGCCGTCCCCGCGCGTAGCGGCATATTCCAGGCGTCCGTGGCGGTACAGCAGAGTAACGGCACAACCATCAATCTTAGGTTCCGCCACCACCTTGGGCGAGGCTATGCCCAAGCTCCCCTCCAACCTGTGGTAAAAATCCAGCAGCTCGGCATCCGTTTCCCCCTGTTCCGGCTTATGCTCAAAAACATCGTCGATACTTTGCATGGGCATCGGGTGCGTTATTTTTCGGAACCCCTCGCTGAGGTCGTTGCCCACCTTCTGGGTGGGAGACTCCGGCGTAATGAAATCGGGGTGGGCACGCTCCAGCTCCTCCAACTCGCGATAGAGGCGGTCGTACTCAGCATCGGAAAGCTCCGGTGCCGCCTTGGCATAATAAAGCTCGTTATTGCGGCGAATGAGGTCGCATAGCTCGCGATAGCGCTCCACCGGAGTAGGAGTGTGCCGGGAGGCGGCATATTCAAAGAGATCCATAAACGTGCAGCGGGGTATTGGTGGTCGGGGCGGGGTGGGAAAACTCAATTAGAGAGGTGGGGGAAAGCTTGCGCAGCAGCATAACGGCTTGCTCCCAATCGCGGGAGAGCTGCCCGGGCGCATGGGCATCGGAATTGATGGCGATGGGAATGCGGCGGCGCAACAGCTCCCGGAGCAGGGGGCGGGAAGGGTATTGCTCCCCGCATTTCTTGTGCAGCCCGGCCGTATTCAGCTCCACCACCATGCCATTTTCCTGCACGGCATCCAGCACCTCTCGGAACAGGAACTCCTCATCCTCCGGCCGGCGTGCCCATATCTTCACCAAATCCATGTGCCCCACGATGTCGAACAAACCACTTTGCACCATATCCAGCACACAGTGGGCATAGGCACACCAATCCTCCCGTGCAGTCTTGTGGATAGGGTGCTGCTCGTAAGCGGCATCATCCACCGCCAAGCGGGGCGCAATGTAATGCACGGAACCGATGAGGTAATCCCAGGCATGCAAATCGCGCAACTGCTGAATCCACGGCCCGATGCCGGGCAGCCAATCGCACTCCATCCCGCATAGAACACGCAGCGAACTGCCGGCGGCGGCATTGCGCACACCCTCAATCCATGCCAAGTATTCCGGAAGCTGGCAGAAACGCATCCGCCACTCATCGTAAGGCTCCGTCTCCGGGGGCATAGGCATATGGTCCGCAATGCCATACTCCGCCAGACCTAATGCCAGCGCCCGGCTCACAAACTCCTCCGGCTCCCCCTCTGCGTGCAGGCAGAGGGGCGTGTGCGTGTGGTAATCGGTTCTCGCCATAGCTAAAAAGAAAGAGTGTCGGGTTCATTATTCATCCTCCGCCTCCCAGTGGGCTCGCGGATGCGCTTGGCTGTACACCTCCCGCATGCGCGCCTTAGTCACATGGGTGTATATTTGCGTGGTGGAGAGGGATGCATGTCCCAGCAGCTCCTGCACCGCGCGCAAATCCGCCCCGGCATCCAGCATGTGGGTGGCAAACGTGTGGCGCAGCTTGTGGGGCGATATATGAAACGGAATATCGGAGCAGCGGAGGTACTTATCCAGCATAAGCTGCACACTGCGGCAGCTCATGCGCCGCCCTAAGCGGCTCAGGAAAAGCGGCCCGTTCCCCTCCGGCCCGGCCATGTCCCGGTAGCGCTCCAGTGCCTCTCTGGCGTAATCCCCCACGGGAATCAACCGCACCTTTCGCCCTTTTCCCAGCACTCGCAGACAATTCTCCCCCGGCCGCAGAGAATCCGCATTCAGAGAAACAAGCTCGCTCAAACGCATCCCGCAGGAATAAAATAACTCCAGAATAGCTGCATCCCGGTAGGGAAGCCATGCAGGGCTTTTCTTATCCGGCGGCAACTGCATAGGCAGCGCCAGCAGTGCCTCCATTTGCGGCAAACTCAGGTGTACAGGGAGCCTCTGCCCGGGTTTGGGCAGGGAAAGCTCCGCCAGCGGACTGGCACTTAATCCCTCCCGGCGCATCAGGTATTCATACAAAGAACGCAAGGCCGAGAACCGAAGCCGAATGGTAGAAGGTTTAAGCTCCTGCTCCAAAGCAGAATAGAGCCATTCCCGGAAATCCGAGGCGCGGCAAGCATCCCAGCCCTCGAACCTTCCACCCATCCAGCGCACAAAAAGAGAAAGGGAACGCCGGTATGTTTCCAGCGTGCGGGGAGAGGCATCGCGCTCCACCTCCAGATATTCCAGAAATCGGAATGCCTGCGAATCTAGCTCCTGCTGCTGCTCCGGAGGGGTTAGCATACGCCACATGCTACCACATTCCCCCTTGGGGTGCAAGCGGCTTTCCCGCCATGAAACGAATGCCCCGCACTTCAACACGCCCCCGCTCCGTGCATCACGGAGCAGGGGCGGGGAATGAGGGAATAGTCGGGCTTTTTTTTCAGACTCAGCCCCTCCGGCGGCGCGCCGCCAGTGCCGCCAGCGCCAGCAGGCTCAGCGTCGCCG
>CAYSYD010000003.1:0-39851 GCA_964435145.1 uncultured Akkermansia sp. | reverse complement strand
GTCCATCCACATCGAAAACACGGAATCCGCCATGCACAGTCCCATGATACACCACCAGCGGCTCGCCGTTTTCGTCTACTACTTTGGATACATTTTCAGGCTTGACATCTCGTACTACTTCCTTTATATTGCCTTTGGAGTCAAGATCAGAAAGCCGCGCTGACGGGGACTCTTCATGAGTTGGACCCTTATCGTGGAGGTCGGCGCCCACGGACTCCCTATCATTTTTACTCCATATCTCTTTATAACGGCTTCCATTTAGCTTATGGCTATGGTAAGCCGTTTTCCATTGTATGTAACGCTGGCCTTCGCCCGGAGGATTCGCCACACTCAGGAAATATGCCTGTTCATCTTTCAAGAACAAGAAAGCGTGCGTTATCGTATCGTGATACACCTTATCCGGATTAGAGAAAGCATCGAGTAAAGTATCCACATACTTAGCATAGTCTTTAATCTCAGAGTGGTGATTGACCACATGCTCCACAAACCGAAAATCACTTGTGTATATCAGATTGTCCGTCACATAATCCCCCATTAATCTAGCAATTTTCAGCGGAATGTAAGCCATCGGACGCACGCGCTTATCCAAGTCTAACTTCTTTATGCTTTCATAATCCTTACCTTTAATTTTCTTCAAAACATCAGGCGTAAACAACCCCAGCAAACGCTTACGGAAATGTTGCTGATACGACAAGCTCTCCCAATCGCCAAACCAGTGCTTAAACGCCTTGGTGCGTACTTGGAGCCATTGGCGTTCTGTGAGGTTGGTGGGTTTGCCGTTAGGGGCGAGCATGAAGGTGCCGTTCTTCTCAGCAGCCGCTTTGATACCTTCCATCTCCGGAGTCATCCCACCGCTCAGCGAGAAACTACTCCCTGCGGCTAGCTCGTCCAGCTTGGTGGGCACAGCGCTCTTGCCATCCCATGCCTCCGCCTTGGCCGGGATTCCCAAATCCGGATCCAGCCGCTCATACGCGGCATCCAGATTGGCCAGCCGCGAAATCAGGCGGGTGGCATCCCTTGGCGTCTTCACCTTCACACCAAGCTCCTTGCTCACATCCCCCTTCTTGTTCAAGCGTCCAGCACTCATCAGCACGCCCAGGCGGGCCTTCAGCCCCTCACGCACCGCAGCCACATAACGCGCCAGCTTCTCCGAGCTCTCGCGGAATGATTCGTCGTTGCCAAATAGGTCCAGCATGCCGCCATCGGCAGGTTGCATTTGCTCCGCACTGCGTACAAGGGCTGTTACATATTCCCAGCTGTTTTTCTTGCCGTTCTTGCCTGCACGTGTTTCCAGTGCGAGCTGCTGCCCTTCTTCGGTGGTGGCAATTAGGCAAGCCATGTAGGCGTCTTCTGCGGTGCATTTGCCGTTTACCAGGAGGGTGAATGTGTTGTCGCCGGCATTTGCGGCTACAGTCAATCCGATGCGGCTGGCGGCTGTTTGCTCCCCCGCACGCGTTTTCGGCAGTAGGCCGCGCGCCTCAGCCTCCGCCAGAGTTAGCGGGTTGTGGCGGAAGTAGTAGGCTATATCTATGGCGTTGCAGGTGTTATCCAGGATGTTCTGTTCTACATCGTGCAGTTTGGCCCAGGCAGCGTCACGCGCAGCGCTTTCATCATACACACGCACCTGAATAAACTTCACCCCATTCTTACGGGCATGGGCCAGGCGGTGGCGGCCGGAAATCACCTCCAGACGGCCATCCGAGCGCCGCCATACATGGATAGGCGCGCTATTCGCATTCCAGCCACCGGCCAGCTCGTGCGTAGTGCCATCCTCATCAGCCGCCACTCGTCCGGCAGCAGATTCCTTCTTCTTGAACTGCGGCACATCATCAGACAGAGAAATACTCCCCACCTCAGCCACGCCCAGCACGGAGCCATCACCCACTTCTACATACCGCTCGCCTGCCAGGCTGCGGCCAAGGTTGCCACCGCTTTGTTCTACCTCGCCCGGCTGCAGCTGCTGCTCCCCGGTCTCCTGATTCACCGGCTCGGAATCAAATAACGGGAGTGCTTCACCTGTTATTGATGCCGATGCCGGAATACTGCCCTCCTGCTCCTGCGGATGGTCAAGCTCCTGCTGCTCGGCTTCATACTCCCGCAGTGTCTCCTGCGCCGCCTCCGGCGAAGCCACGGACATCTCATAAGCCTGCCGTACCGCTTCGAAAGCATCCGCATCAAACCGCGCCCTGGAATACTGCCCCGCCACACTCGCACCGGCATCGCTCATCAACTTCTCCAGCGTTGCCCCCTCCTTCTCGATAAAGGCACGCCCCTCCTCACTCCTGGCAAAAGCATCCCACGCCCGGGAAAGCGCCACCAGATGCTGCGTATGCGCCAGCTTCTTCTGCACATACTCAATCGTATCATGCGCCTCCTGGGGCATACTGTACTGCTCATGATTCAGCAGGAAACGCGACTGCGCCAACTTGGAGAAAGCCTCCACAATATCCATCTCCGAAGCCTCCTTACCCTTTGGCAGCAGCCGCATACCACCCTCATACCGCACCAGATGCGACTGCACACGCCGCAGCACCTTCTCCAGCGTCGCAAGCGTAGTCACCGCATGCTCGCCCGAAGTAGCAGCAATCACATCGCGCTCGATAAGGTCCTCCACCATCTCACGCTCCGTGGCAAGCCCCTTGTTGAAAAGCAGCACACTCTGCCCCGGCGCCACACCATTCAGGCGGAAAACCGAAGTAGACGCATCCTCCGGCCGCGTGATGCCCAGGGCATCCCCCTCCGGCGTACCCACAATAGCCTCCACGCGCTGCGTGAACCCCTCCGCAGCATTCACCAGCGTACCCAGGCGCACACCCGGAATCTCACTCATCTGCTGGTAAGCCTCACGCACTCTCATACCACCCTCCACAAAACCGGCCACCTGCTCCCTTGCATCGGCAGCCAGGTCCTTCAGGACATCATACGTCACCCGCCCGCCGGTGCGTTCCATACGGGCCAGAGCGCGCACCGGCAACTCACGCAGATTCACCAGCACGCCCTTGAAATCCGCCTCGTCAATCGCGGCATCACCAAGCGCAGCACCGGCCACGCGGGCCTGAAGTTCGCGCATCGTCTCCACCACCTTGCTCTCGTGCTGCATCTCCACCCAGGCATTCAGCTGCTCGTCCGTCCACTCCAGCACAGTAGGCTTATCCGGCGTTTCCTTATTCGGCAGAGAAATGCGGTTCAGCCCGGCAGCCGTTTTCTCCTCCGCCAGAATCCCCGCACGTTTCAGCACATAATCGCGCACACCGCTGCGGGCATACATCTGCATCTCCACCTCTTCTAGGAAGGTTTTGCCTTCTTTTTCCAGACGTTTTTTCAGGGCAATCTGGTCGCCCTCTACAACATCGAGCTGATATGCTTTGAACATATCGGCTCGAAGCGCATTCATATCTTCCGGACTGGTAGCCTGCGCGGCTTGCAAACTCAAGCGTCTGGCACTACCCGGCTTCAGGCCTGCTGCCATGAGGTTGCGGTAGTCTTGCGCAAACTCTTTTGCTGCACGCGCATTTGCCGATGCTCCGGCGGCGCCCATGAGCGAGCAATAAATCACTGTAGCGGCGGCTTGGCGTGGGTCGTCGTTAAAGGCTTGCCAAGAGTCTGCGAAGGGCTGCCATTCCGGTTTGTCCAATTCAATGCCGACTTTGCGGGCAAATGACAATACCGGATAAGTAACAGACTGCGCCAGCACCTCCTCACCCAGCAACTCACCGGCAGATGCCCCCGCCGTAGTAGACACATACCGCAGTAAGCCATTACCCCATACAGCTCCAATGACTTTGCCGGCACCCGGAAGGGAAATTGTCTTGCGGGCCAGAGAATCCAGCGTCTTGTTCACAATGGCCGTGCCACCCGGCAGCGGCACAAAAGCAGCTTCGGCCCAGCTTTGGGCGATGCCTTTCACGCTACCCACAAGTTCTGCGTTCTGTTTGCCCTCCGCATACGCTTGGCCGATGTTTCGGTTTATCAGCGCCGGAGCATTGGCTATGCCGCCAAGAATTGAAGTGCCCACTAGTCCCAAGCGAGCTGTTCCACCAATGGTTCCAGTTGCAAGGTACGGCACATTTTCGCCCACAATTCTGCCTCCCTTTGTGAGAAGCCAGCTGTGGAATTTTGCCTTTTCTGAGGCATCCAGTCTCCGGTCTTCCATTTGAGAAAGGAACCCTCGCAATGTTTCTACGTTTTCGGCAAAAGCGCGGTTGTAGTTTTGCTGTCCTTCATCGTCGAGGTGGATAACCGGCATGTCCGGGCCTTGCCAGATTGTGCCGGATTTTGCGTTGCCTCGGTTTATGAAGTCCGCTGTTTCGAGGAATCCCGATTTCATGGCTTCAACGGCGTTTCGTACGAATTTGCTATTGATTGTCTGTTGCCCCCGGGCATCGGCGTCGATGGCTAGCAGGAAGGCACCTAAAGCCCCTTTATCCATGGTCCCTTCCTCCCCGACAAGTACATCGGCCAGAGCTGCCATTTGTTCTCGCGACACCATGTAGGAGTTTCCTTCATCGCTGCGTGCCTGTTGCAAGAGCTCCTCATCTGTGTGCATGCGTTGCAGTTTTGTGCTGCCCATGAGGTTTCCCCCGCTTGTGACTGGTTGCCAGTCCTCTTTTTTCAATTGCTCATAACGAGCCTGAACCGCAGATTCATGCTCGGCTTTGCTGCGTTCGCCGTAATTCCAGCTGCGTACCAGTTCAACGGCAGCTCGAGCGCGTTTCAGGGACGGCATTATATCATGCGGGTTTCCAAATTTCATTGCGCGGTTCATAAGCTCAGGGCTGATGTCTTTCCCCAGAGCATATTGCGGCAAGGCTTCGGCCAGCCCGCTTTGCACATCGTTCAATTCTTGCTGCAGTTCCTGATGTTTGCGCTGCTGTTCTGCGTATTTTCCGCGTACTTCATCGCGGATGATTTTGGCGAAGAGGGCGTAGTAGTCGAGTTTCCTATCGTTTTTGCTGAAGCTGAGGCGGTCGAATTCTGCTTGATACGGGGCGCGTTTTTCGGTAGGCATGTTGGCGAGGACGTTTTCCACGAGGCTCATGGGCTCGCCGTTGAAGCCGGGTACGACGGCGCGGGCGTAATCTTCGCCCCAGCAATGGAGGGCAGAGTCCGCATGGCGGAGGATGTTGTTTTTACGGCCTCCGTATATGCTGTATTCCGGGGATTCATCTACCAGTTTTCTGGCTTCTTCGTCCTCGTCGTAGAGCCAGATGGCGTGCATGATGGTGCTGGTTTTTTCGCGGCGGGCGTGGGCGTCAAATTCGTTGATGATGTCGGGCATGGTTTACTTTGCTTCGGAGGTTTTGAAATGGTATGAGTAGCCCAGCTCGCCGCCGGTTTTCCAGGTCTCGCCTTTTTTTCGGTTCGGGCGTTTCTGAATTTTAGCTACTGCGGTGGAGTTGAGTTCTATTTTGCCGCTTTTGGAGATGCCTATGATTTGCACGCGCACGCCGTTGAGCTGGAGGTAGACGTCTTGCGAGCCGTCGTAGCCGAGTTCTTCTACGAGGTGGCGGGCTTCGTTCTCCGGCAGGAGACAGGTGGGGTATGCTCCGTCCGGGGCGTTTTTGCCGTCCCACTGCCAGAGTGATTGGCGGGGGGTGGCGCGAGCGACTGCCAGTTTGCGGGCGGCAAGTTTTTCCGCCTTTTTTTCGGCTTCGCGAGCTTCTTTTTCTTCTTGTCGTTCCCGGGCTCTGGCGAGGCGTTCTTTTGACTGCTTTGCTTTTTCGCTATTTTCTGCGTAGGACTGCTTCATTGTGTGCAGTTTTTCGTAGTCGGCTTTAGCTGCTTTTCGGAATTCCGTGCTGCGCAAGTTTTCTTGTTCTGCGTGGGTTGCGGCCAGGAGTTCTTCTGCACCTAGAGAGGTGGGGGGGGATTCGCGCAGCACGGCGCGGGCTATTTGCAGGTCGTTTCCGTAGCCTTGGTATACTATCTGCCCGTTTTGGTCGGCATAGGCTTTATTGCGCAGTTCGCTTGCGGCGCGCATGGTGTACCAATCGCGCGCGGCGGCTTCGTCTGCCTTTTTGAGTGCGGGGTACTTTTTTTTCATGTACCAGTTGTGGAAAGCCTGTGCGTTTTCTTCGAATTCGTCTTTATCGAGTTTTCCTTCCGCCGCCGGGTTGAATTCGTGGCGGTATTTTTTGTAGACGTCGTACAGGGCAAACCATTTTTGGCGGGTTTCGCCTTCGAGGTCGCTTTTGTCCCAATCTGAGCCTTCTTGAAGGCCCGGGTTGAGGCGCGCTATTTTTCCCCATTCGCGGGAGGCGGCAAATTCTTCAGAGTTGAGGCGAGCGGTGATGAGTGAGTCCAGTGAGGCCATTGCCAGTTTGTCTGTGTTGCCGGTGCCGCGGTCGATACATTCGCTGACGATGGCTTGGCTGCGTGCTTTTCCTACGGCGGCATCGCCGGCTCCTAAGGTTTCGTATAGGCCGGCGGAGTCGAAGACTTTCATGGCTTGTTCGGTGCTAATGGAGGGGTTATCTGCCGCGAGGTCCAGGGAGATGCGGGCAATCATCATTTTGGCTTGGTCGGCATCGATGCCGCCGTGGGCGGTGCCATGGGCAGCTACGCGTTGGACGCATTCCGGGGCATGGGCTGCGGCGTGGACCTCTGTTTTGCCGTTTGTGTTTGGGTGTGCTGTTATTTTGTAATCGTAGGCGAATGCGTCCGAGATTTCGCCAAGTTCAGACTCCGACATGGAGGCAAGCACCGGTTTGTAGTTGTAAGCTGTGGTTTGCTCTGTTTCCGCGCTTTTGGATGCCGGTGAATCTTGGGGAGAGGTTGATGCTTGGCGGGCTTCGTCCATGGCGAGGGCGGCGGATAGGCCGGAGTATTCTGTGCCGCCGATGTTCACGCTGACCGGGTATCCCTCCAGGCTTTTTGAGGAGTCTGCCTTTAGGCGGGTGCGGCCGAGACGAAGTTGGGATAGGTCTCGCTCGGCTTCGGAAATTTGGCCGGCGTTGTAGGCGGAGTTGATGATGGCTGCGGCTTGGTTCCAGTTTTCGCGTTCGGTGGCGAGTGTGAGGTTTGTTTCGTAGGCGTGGCGGCGGCGGCGGTTTTCTTCGCCTGCGGCTTTGCTGTAGATGAGGTGTTTGAGTCGGTTGGTTTCGGATGCGCGGAGTTCGTTGTCGCGTTTGATGGCCTGCGCACTCCAGTAGTTGCCGGGGATTTGATTGTATTGCTCTACCCACTTGTTGGCGAATGCGTTGAGGTTGTCCTCGTTGAGTTTGCCGTCGGCGTCCCAGAAGGAGCCTTCTGCGCCGTTGGAGAGGTTAAAGATGCGGTTGAGTTCCTGTTCTTGCCGGATGTCGAGTTCGTTGCGCTTGACGTCTGCTTCCTGTTTGACTCCGAAGTCGTGCCAAGAGACGATTTTTTGCCCTGTCTCTATGACGGCGCGTTGCAGTTTATCGGCTGCGGAGTCGGCTATGTGGTCAATACCGGGGATGTTTGCGAAGCGTTGCTGCGCTTGTTTGGGTGTGGCGCCGTTGTAAAGAGGGATGGGTTCTGCCATGGGGAACTATTCTTGGGGTGAGGGGTGACGCAGGAAGTCGGTGAGCGGGCGGCAGCGTTCGCCGTAGTGGGGCCTCCCGGTGAAGTCTCGCCGCCAGAGGAGGTGCATGGGTGGGAGTCCACGCGCAATGCGTTTAGCGGTGCGCATGCTACCTGAGAGGAAGAGGACGCGCCATGTGTTTTCGCAGTCGGGTTCCGGGAGAAGGAGGATGAAGCAGTCTGGCTCGACGTGCATGATGCCTCCGCTGGAGAGTGTGAATTCGATGCTTCGCTCAAAGAGTCCCGGCTCGTGTGCGTTCAGCGTTTCTCTTGCGTGTGTTATGGCGTTCATTATTAGTTGTCGACATAATTGGCGTTGTAGAAGCCGCAGGCATAAACGCTTGGTTTAATATTTGGACCGATGGCGCCATGGTATTTGAAAAAAATATCGTTTTTTTGTGCGATGCTGGGGGCGTAACAATATGACGTATGTGAATTTTGTATGGTTACGTGATAAACCAAGGGCTTAAATGGTTTCATGAAATAGAAGCTTCCGCTGTGGTAGTTTGAAGATGTTGGCAGGAAGCCGCCTTGTTCCAGCCAGCCGGATTTCCAAAGGCGGTACCAACGACCCGTTTCTTCATCATAACCATGCTCCACGACAATATCCATGCCGGTGTGCAGGTTTGAGGCGTTTGTGTCTAGTTTGTTTTGCAGGTCTTCTGCTGACAGGAATTCGTGTAGCTCGCGGATGCGTTCGTCGGTTTTTGCTGTGCTGTAGACACATCCGGAGGGGGATTCGCCGGATATTTCCTGAGCCGTGCCAGTTATGGAAATGAGGCCCGGAAGCGCATCTTGTGCATTAGCACGGCGTACCATGAGACCAGATTTGGCATCGTTGGCTATAAAGTCTTGTCCGAGTATGACGGCGCCGGGCTGATTTTGGCTGCCGATGGGGGCAAGGGGGATGCCGTAGCCCGTTTCTGTGCTGACGATCGGTGCGCAGGCGGCGGCGGTTTTCTCGTCGTTTACGCGGAGGAGGCCCGGCATGTCGGGCGTGGCCAGCCCATAAGCTGTGTTGTATTGTACCCATTCGCCCGCCAGTGGCACCCACGGTGTGCCGTTGAGGAAGTAGACCGCATAGGGGCTGGCCTGTTCCGGAGCCGGCAGGGAGTCGACTTTGATGCGGCGCAGTGTGAGGGCTTCGTTGTATGCCTGACGAATCTTTTCCAGACAGGCAAGAGCGGCGTTGCCGGGCATGGCTTTCAGAAGGTAGGCAGTGCTGTTATCATCGGTTTTGATGGCAAATGAGCGCGCGGTATTGGTGGTGGTTGCGAGCGCCTCGACGGAGAGTACGGGGAATATGGTTGCTGGCCCTGCAAGTAAACGCTCTGTTTCGATGTCTCCGGAGCGCCAGAGTTCCCAGTCTGCCGCTTCGGCTGACAACGCGGGGAATGTTACGCTTATGGTGTTAAAATCGACCTTTGCGGGTATTTCGATGGTTTCGGCATCATCTCTCATGCGCAGCACAGCCCACCAGTGTGTGCCGCTTAGGTCCACAGGTTGATTGTCCTTTGAAAAAATTTGAAAACTGAGCGTTTCCGGCACGCCCTCGGTCAGAGTCAAGGTCGCATTTATCATCGCCATGTATTTTAATGTTCCGCACGAGGGGGTTCCATATAAGTATTCTTACATTGTGCAATGCTCTTATGCGCTTTATAATGGACGCAATGACCACAGAGTCATCCAAATTAAGTACGGCGCAGTACGGCGCGTTAAAAAAACTGCTTTCCAGTCGGTATTGGCGGCTCAATAATCTTTACTGGATTGTGAACAAGGATGGCTCGACGGTTCGTTTTCGTATGAATTGGGCGCAGGAGGAGTTGTGGATGAATCAGCACACGCGCAACAATATTTTAAAAGTAAGACAGTTGGGTATATCTACGTTCATTGCCATGCTGATTTTGGATTGTTCGCTTTTTTGCAGCAACCATATTTCCGCCATTGTGGACCGCACCTTGCCGGATGCTGCGGAAAAGCTAGGTAAGATTAAGTTTGCGTTTCAACATTTGGATTACCTGCCGGAGGAGCCGACGACGGAGGATGTTGAAAGGGCTCGCATCGGGGCGCTCATTAAGGCAGAGCACACGCGCAGCAATGGAGAAAAGCCGTATGAGCCTATTGGCGAAGAGCAAGCGAAGTTTCTCAATGGCTCGAAAATCCGTATTGGTGCTACGGTGCGAGGTGGAACGTGCCACTTGCTTCATGTGTCTGAGTTGGCGTCTATTGCGCGAAGCAACCCGAAACGCGCGACTGAAATTTTGACCGGTACGAAGGAAACGGTGGGTAATAAATGCCGTATTTTTTTTGAGTCGACCCATGAAGGCGGGCGTGCCGGAGTCAACTATGAGCAGATTGAGCTGGCGATGAGTAAAATTGGGCAGGAGCTTACGCCGCTGGATTCTAAATTCTTTTTTTTCCCGTGGTGGAAGCACCCTGAGTATAAACTGGAGGGATACAAGCCGAAGCCGACTGCTGAACAGGTAAAGTATTTTGCCGGACTGGAAAAGGAGTTGGGTATAACGCTAAGTGATGCTCAAAAGGTTTGGTACATAGGAAAAGCAGCAGATTTGAAGAGTTTTGTGCGCCAAGAGTACCCAAGCACGCCGTCAGAGGCGCTTAACCCAATCATGGAGGGAACTATTTTTGCGAGCCAGCTTGTTACGCTGGCTGAGCGCGGGCATTTGCAGGCTTATTACGAGCCTATGCCGCACCGGCCTGTCTATACGACATGGGACCTTGGTATCAATGATTTCATGAGCATTTGGTGGATGCAGCCGAACGGGCAGGGTAAATGGCTCGTGTTGGCAAACTACACTGCCAATGCGCTGCCTATCGACCACTACATAGGCGTGCTGCGTGAGCGGGATGTGACCTACGGCAGGTGTGCAAAGTGTGTGCTGCCGCACGATGGAACAAGGCACGATATTTACTTGAATTCATACGATTCTGCGCTGCGGAAAGCCGGATACCAGACTGTTCTTGTGCCCAGAACGAACAACAAATGGATGAGTATAGAGAATACTCGGGAGTTACTGCGTCATTGTATCATCCACGCTCGATGTTCAGAACCAACGGTTGTTGATGGCGTGAAATACCTTGCCGGGGTGGATGCGCTGAAGGACTACCGACTGAAGCCGCCGGGACCCGGAGGGTCGGAGTCTCGCGAGCCACTGCATGACGAGAGCAGTCACGCCAGTGATGCCATGCGCACCTTTGCCGATGCGGTGTTTCGTGGGCTGGTAGCCGGAGAAAGTGGGTGGGGGAGTCCTAAAGAAAATCCATTTGTCCGCCGCCGTGGTGGGCAGTCTGACTATGTGAGGAGTATGTTGACATGAGAAGAAATGCGTTTAATGGAGGAGAGCTTTCGCCGGCGATGCGGTTAAGGAGCGACATGGATGTGTACCACCGTGGGTGTGAGCGGCTGGAGAATTTTGTGGTTGGCGCGACGGGTGGTATTACCCGGCGGCGTGGTATGCGCCACGTGGGGGATGCTATGACGGAGAAGTCAAAGCTTATTCCGTTTATTTATTCTCAGTCGCTTACCTACCTGCTGGAGTTGTCATGTTCCCGCCTTATAATAAGGCGGGGCGATAACAACGAGCAGGTGGCTAGTTTTGAGAGCGATGGGACGTGGTTTTATGAGCAATTAGAGAGTGTTCGCACGCAGCAGGTGAATGCAGTGCTTTTTCTTGCATCGCCGGACAGTCCTCTCATGCAATTGCGCCTTAAGGATGATTACAGCTGGGAATTAAAGCCCTTTGAGTATAAGACTCCGCCGTGGGCCAGTATAGACTATGCCGACAAACCCTTAAAGCTCGCACCCATTTTCCCGTTCCAAGGTAACTATAAGGTAGTTTTTCCGGAGGGGCAGGAAGAGATTCCGATGCTCGGCGAGCAGTTGCGCGTGTCATATTACACGAATCGCCAGCAGGCGTTCGCGAACTCTAAGGAGTTGCTCGGAGGGGAATGGCATCTTTTCGGGGCTGATCGTACGCAGCAGCAGGGTATCGTTTTGGGTGATGTTTTTAAAGTCGGCGATAAGATAGCCGTGGTGGGTACGCCGATGCTGGAATACTTTGTGTGTGTTCGTGCAGATGATGCCTGGAAGGGGAGCCGAGACTATGTTATCGGTCTGAATAGCCCGGCTAATTATGGTGAAGATTTTGCCAAGGCGGAGGATATCGAAAGTTTCGCAGATGTGGAGCCGATTTATGGTCTTGATGCCAAGTCCAGCTATGCACGCGGTGCAAAAATAGTGCTGTATTCCGGGTATTGGAACCTGTATACCTGCATTAGGGAGTTTGGAGCGGCTGATTTCAAGAACGGACTAAGCAGTTTTGAAGATTACCCGCAACATTTCATTTCCGGTATTGCCGTGGGCGACGCCATGACGTGCAAAGGTGAATGGAAGTTTAATTGCTCAGGGAGCTGGGTCGGGTCCTATGAAATTCGTAAGAGTGATGATGGTTCTGAGTTAAGCTTGGAGTGGGAGACGCTGGGGGAATCTATTTCGCCTATCGGAGGAGCATCCAACAATATTATAACTGGCGAGGAGGAGGAAGAATGCCACTTACGCTTGTTTTTGACAAAAACGCAATTTTGCGGGCAGACTCTTTCGGCTGGGTTTCCTAGCGATGATTGTTCGAACATGCTAATAGTGCCATCTTACAAGCGGGATTTATTGTTAGAGGTGGTGGGGGAAGGCAAGGTGTGGGACAAGACGCAGCAACGTTTGCTAAATAATGACATTGAAACAAAAGATTGGAGTTGGGCGGCTTTTAACCCACGTTTTGGCTACCCATCGAATGTTTGTGTGCATGAGATGCGGCTGGTGCTTGCCGGGACAAAGCACCAGCCGCAGACGTTGTGGTTTTCGCAGACGGATGACCTGAACAATTTTGCCGTGACGAAGAATGATACTTCGGCATTGCTTTTAACTATGAGTACTGAAACGCAGGAGCCTATTTGCTGGATGGCGACGAGAGCGGATGTTCTAATGCTCGGCACGCAAGATGCAGAGTGGGTTATTTCTTCCGGGAATGCCAGTTCTCTGAACGCAGAAACAGTAAGCCTTCGCAACTACGGGCACCGAGGGTCGGCGCCGGTGCCGGCACTGCGAGCAGAGAATCGTATTCTGTACTGTGAGCGCGGTGCGAGCCGTGTGCTGGAGTACGCCTATCAGGAGGACTATGCAGCCTACGTTTCCACGGACACAACCGTATTTGCCGACCATATCGCCACCAGTGGAGGTGGCATAGTATCCGGCACGCTCGTACGCAAACCGGACACCATGGCACTTTTCCTTTTAAAGGACGGAACGATAGCTGCTATGACCTACAATACGATGCATAATGTTAATGCGTGGCATCGCTATACTACGAAGGGTTGCATTGAGAGCATCTGTGCGCTGCCTAATGGTACGCGGGAAGATAAGCTTTACCTCATCGTGAGCCGAGATGGGAAAAGATGTTTGGAGTTGCTGGACGATGATTCTCCGTATGCGGACGGGGAGCGCGGAGAGGATTATGAAAGCGTCGCCACAACAACGGCATTTACTGCGCCGGACAGGGATGCACGGCCTGAGCTTAGGCCGACGGTGAAGGTTTATTTGCAGAGTGAAACTCCGGCGCGAGCTTTAAGAGTGGGTACTGCCGGTAGTCCTGCGCCCATATCGCATGTGGGAATGTTGCCGGAGGGGTGGGTGCAGCTTAGTACTCTCAGCCGATGGGATGATGAACTTACGGTGACGGTTTCGGTGAGCGGTCCATACGGTGCAAGTTTTTTGGCTATTCAGGTGTGAGATTTGCCCCAAACAAAAGCACCCCGCGAGCATGGTTTGCTGCGGGGTGTTTTTGTTTGGGCTCTAAATATTGAACGCCCGGAGGAAATTATGCGGACGGACTCTCATCCACCGGCAGCACCATCACCGCGTCATCGCGCATTCGTGCGCATGCTGCACGACCTCGAACTCGGGTGTAATTATCGACATCTACTTTGGTGTTGATGTCTTTGATGTGGTATTCGCTGTGGTGGGCGCCAAATCCGATTTGGCTCTTGAGCCAGGCGCAACACATGCGAGCGCCGGAGATTGTCTGGCCTCCCAGAGTTTTGGTATCCATGGTGGGCAACATGTTGCTGACAAGAACTGTAGCCTGCATTTTGGAGTTGTAGCTCGCAACTCCAAGGCGCATTTCTCCAACTCCGTAGTCTCGGTTGAGGGACAGCTCTAACCCCCGGAGCATTTGCTGTGCCTTGGGAGAGATGCAGAGGACAAGATCTTCCGGGTTGCCATTAAAGGCATCCGACTCCATGAGGCGCGTTTTCATGGCGTCGAGGCGGTCATAGAGTGTGCCTATATAGTTTGCACCGGTTCCTTGCGTGGCATAGTCGACGGGTATTAGGTTGCCTGTCCCGGCCTGATAACCAGCCAGGGAGAGGTCCAACTCGTACTCAGTCTCGCCGTTTTCACCACCGTAACCCGTCGAGAGGATGCCACCGGCATAGCCTGCATCGTCGCGCGTCTTGAGTTTGTAGAGGCCGCCCTCTCGCTTAACACCAAGCGCTGTCATGTCAAAAAATCGTTCTGCTGCTGCGCGTTGCTTGGTCATGAGCATGGATAGGGTCATATCCAGCTTATCCATGTCGCGCACCTGATCGACGGAGAATGAGAGTTCGTTGTGAAATTTTCGGTATTTCATTCCGCGCAGTTTTGTAGTCGGCTCTTCGAGTATGATATCGACGTTCACTTCGGTATACTCATGCGCATCTGTGCCTCCAATTACCGGGAACTGGTAGTATTTGCCGGTGTTAAGGGCATCCGGCATCACCGTGGTGTACGGGACTACTCGCGCCTGCGCTTGTTCCCACTCGTGCATCCAATTCGTGGCGTATTTGGTGCGACCCAGTTTGATTAGTTCTTCGTACTTATCCATATGGTATCCTCCTGTGTTTTTATGGTATGCTGTTTTTTCTTTTTTTTCTATATAATTAAAATTACATGTTCAGCGTTTTGTTGTAGCGCCGATTCACCTCTCTAAAGCGAGGATGGTTCCAGTTGTGCAAGGCCACGTAGTCCGGGTGACTCGGGTCGTTCATGGCTGAGCGAGCCCATTCCTGCTCTGCCGCTGAATTTGTTTTGCCGATGGCAAGCGGGGATTCTCCGACGTATTGACTCAGTGAGTGCATGAGACGCATGCCCTTGGGCGATTCGAAGAATGATGCGGACGTGGCATCGAGCGCGCCGTCTTTGATGATTTGTCGCAGAAAGGATTTTGCGTTTTGCAGATTCGATTCGTATTCTGCGCCCCATTCTTCTTTCAATGCTGCATCGGCGGCGTTTAGCTGGGCATTTTGATGTTCCTGAAGGGCATGTACCATGGCGGCGGTGTATTTGCCTGCCGCATCGCCTGAGAGTCCTGCCATCCGGGCTTCCCGGGTAGCAATGGCTGCAAACTCCTCATTAGGAGAGTAGCCTTCCGGCCAGGAAATGGAGTAGGTTGCATTTTCGGAGCTGTTCTCCTCTCCTTCGGGTTGGTCTGCAGGGGTGTCTTCCAGATTATAGGGGGGGTGCTCATTCTGGGGTGTAGACGGGGCAGCCGGAGGTTCGGGTGTCGACTCGGGTGTGGTGTCCGCCACCTGTGGTTCGGGTGATGGTGTGTCTGCGGGTGCAGGGGAGGGGGAGCTGCCGCTGCCGGAAGCCTCGGGTTCCGGGTAGCGCAGAATGATATATAGCATGTTTTTTCTGTACATAATATTATATATTTTAGGTTTCTTCTGACATTTCCTTTTTGCCGCGTTTTACGGCGTTTTCCAGCCAGGAGATGACTTCTCTGTAGGCATCGCGGCGCATGGCGTCCATGGGGTCGTAACCATTGGGCCCAGGCAGGAAACAGGCTTTGTTGGTGCCAAATTTGCGTTTGAGAATTGCTATGGTTTTTGAGTCTACGGTTTGCGAGAGGTGTCTACGCTCTTGCTTCTCTCGGTGCAGGTGTTCTTCGCGGGTGCAAATCATCGTTGTTTAGCGGTTTGTGTGTTTTTGGCGTTGATTTCTGCTAACATGAGGTTTTGTTGAACTTCGGCTGCCTGCCGGCGCTGAGTTTTTATTTGCTCCACTTCCTCGTCGGTTCGGAAAATTTCACTGGGAGCGCCAGTGGATTGGAAGATGAATTCGACAACTCTTGCAATGTCGATGCGGTCGAGTGCGGACGTGTCACCAGTCATTTGTATGTAGTTCGACGCGCTCTCTACGGAGTAATCAAGACTTTGTTTCTGAGACGATTTGATGGCTTGCATGATGCGGCCACGGTACTCGACCTCCGGCGGTATGATAGCGTAATTGTCGCCTGCTGCTGTTGGGACTATGAGTTCTTGTGGCATTGTACCCTTTGGTGTATCAAACTTGCCGGAGCGGAATAGGACGGCGAAGATGCGAGCCTGTAGTGTTTTAAGGTCTGCCACATAACGGCTGAACGCTGAGGTTATGGCGATTATTTGTTCTCTCTGCCGGGCGACTACTTCAGTGGCGGTCATGGCGCGGTCTTGTCCGCTGACGACGCGCAGGAAGGGGACATAGAAGGCTTTTTCTACCTTTTCCGCGGCGCGCCGGAGGCGGACTTCGCCGATGTCGTAACGCCCTTGTGTGCCCCATTCGCGTGGCAGACCAAGACCGACCGCGTCTCGCGCGATGACTGTTTGCCCGCCCGGACGGAAGTCAATATCGCCGTCCTGTTCGGCGTCGATGAAGACCCGCGGGAATACCTGCAAATCGGCGAGAAGGTCGAGGTCTTTTTCCAGTTTTTTTTCACGTAAGATTTCGGCGCGAACTTTCAAGGCGGGTGGATAGCCCCATTTGTCGTCCCATTTGAGGAATCGCGAAATGAGTACTGGAAATTCGGCAAAACCTCCCTCAGAAATGATTTTGCGGTCGCCCTCGCCCATGAAGTATATGCTGGCAAGTGGCATCTGCTTGCCGGGTGTGTTGCTCCTGCCGTTGGGGCGGACGTAGCTCGTGCGGGGGAGAATGAGGTGGTGTATGGTGAAGGTCTTGGTGAATTTTTCTTTTGGGTTGTTGTATGCGTTCATGACGCGTTCCGGCATGTTGCCTGTGCCCCATTCTTGGACCATTTGATGCGCTGTGTAGGTGAATTCGTGTACCCAAGTGTCCGCTCGCCCGTTTTTGTCCTCCGCAAATGAGAAGCTGCCTACCTGAGCATGCGTGAAGCGCAATTCTCCGTTTTTCAGGTCTTCGCAAAAGAGAGCCGATGTACCGAAAAGTGCCCAGTCTATGTCATGTTCGTGTATGGCACTGTAGAAGTTGGACATGGCTAGCTGGCGAAGCGTCACTTCGCTGGCGTTCCGATACCATATTTTGTGTCCATCGTTTTTTCCGCCGGGGGAGGCGTACTCCATCCATTGGCCTCCCATGGGTGTGATGTCGCTAAGTACGGAACCGACAAGAAGATGTAGTGCTTCGGCCGCGGTGCTGTTGTGTGAGCATTCGGAGCTGTCGCTGTGCATGTCTGCAAGTATATCTGCCTTTCTGGGCATGATGTGTTTGGCCAGCCAGTCCCAGAGGGGCTTCATTTGGTTGCGCTCGGAGAGCAGTTCGTCGGCTATGCGGGCGTAATCGTGAGTACTCATGGTTAAAAATAGGCTGCTATTCCAAGTGCAATGGCAAGAGCTACGTTTTCCGGTGCTTTGCTTACCCAGTTGGCATCTCCCGCGTGGGTGATGAAGCCGCATTCGACGAGTACGGCTACGGGGTGTGTGTTTTTGAGGATGGCGAGGTCTGTGCGTTTTTTGGTGGTTTCTGCTCTGCCGGGGAGTTGAGGACAGAGGCGCAGGGCTATTTCTGAGGCGAGGCGTTTGCCGTTTTGCGAGTAGTAGCAGATATGGGCTCCGTGGGCGGTGGGGTTTTCTGAGGCGTCCATGTGGAGGGAGATGGCCATATCGTACCCGCCGGAGTTAATGGCTTTGATGGTGGCGGCGAGGTCCGCTTTGTTGGAGTAGGTGGGGAAGTCGATTATTTCTGCCTGAAAGGAGTCTACTTTGAATGACTCTAAAGATTCTTTGAGGCTGTGGGCTAAACGCTCGCATAGTGCATGCTCGTCGTAGCCGTTGCCGGTCGCGCCGGTGCGATTGGCGTGGCCGATGTCGATAGCGATTTTTTTCATTTGTTTGTTTTTCGGTCTAATTCAAGTTCTCGTTCGACATGGAGGAGCCGGTTGTCCATTGACTTCAGCTGCACGACGGCTTGTCGGAGGGTTTCTGTGCTGGTTTCGATTTGCTGTATGAGGGCTGCGTTTTGGGCTTTGACGTCCGCGCGGTATTCTTCTTGGCTGCGTTGGTTGTCTTTGTAGACAAAGACGAGAGCAATAATGGCGCTGAATCCCAGGATTTTGCCGGGGTCTTCTACATACTGCCTAAACCAGAATTTCATGAGAGGTTCATTTTCCGCGCGGGTGCCCATTGTGTGTTTGTGTTTGACCGGGGAAAGAAAGGGGAAGATTTATTTGCCGGGGGTGATGGGTTGCAATATACATTCCTGAGCGGTGATGTGGTGAAAAATAAAATGCCCCGCCTTCGCACACGCCCGCACATCCGACATCTGGCTAGGGCTCAATTGGCAGCCGGTGGATGTAAGCACGCCTGCTGCCGCCAGAGCCCCAATAATAGCCCCGGCGATGATTTTTGCCCAGCTCTCCTTAACGCCCCAGCCGGTCAGCAGTCCGGCCAGCCAACTTGCGGTTTCTGTGTTCTTATTCATTTTCTGTGATATAGTTAAAGAAAGATACTGCTTCTGCGGCGTCCAGAGTGAGTGTTAATGGCGCGTCTGTGGTGGCATCGTCCCAGCGGCGGGAGATGGTGAGCTGTACGGTATTGTTTTCGCCCTCGCCGGAGGAGAGGTGCGCGGTGATGAAGCTGGCTGCCCACTCACCGGGTGCTACGCTTTTGAGGGTTTCCACCAGTCCGTGCCAGACTGTGAGCCACGGCTCCGGGAGGGTATAGGCTTTGACGGAGCGGGGGAGGCATTGGCGCCCGTTTTTTGTGAGGCCTAGCGCGGTGATGGTGGAGGTGTCCCAATTTTCCGGGTTGCAGGCTATTTGGATTTTTCTCATGTTAGTAGGTGGTGTATTGGAGGTTCCAGTTTTTGCCGGAGGCTGTGGTGGCGAGTGCGTCAAAGTCCGTCTGTTTTTCGGTATACTCTGAGGCGGAGACGGAGGCTGCTATCTCGCCGCCGGCTGCGGTAGTGTCCCGTGTGGGGAGTTGGTCTACTATTTGCTGTAGCTGGGAGTAGGTGGCCAGGCGGGTGTATGCGGCGTTGGTGGCGCTGTACCAGCCCACGCAGAATGACTGCGTGAGGAGGGGCGCGTAGAGCCGCAGTGTGGTCCAGTAAGGTCGGGCAAAAAAGCAGTCTTGGGTGTTTGCCGTGTTTGATTGGAGCCCTATGAGTTTGGGGGCAATGATGCGCAGCTCGCATTGCGTGGTGTTGCGCCCGAGGTTTTTGAGGTTGTAGCTGGCGGAGCAGTTGGTGGCATGCGGCAGCAGGAGGGTGAAGAGGGTGGCGGTGGTGAGTCCTTCGAACCCTCGGAAGGTGGCGCCTGTGTAGCAGACTGTCCAGCGTGAGGCCGGTATTTTGGCGTAGCCGTTTTCGGTGTTGTTTCTGGTGGAGGTTAGGATTGTAACTTCTCCTGCGGAGGCTGCATCAATTGTGATGTTTTCTGACACGGCCGATATGTTCGGCGTGTAGATGAGCAGGTGTTTGCGCTGTTGCCAGCCGGGGTTTGCGTTTAGGAAGGCCTGAGTGGATTGTGCGTTTTTGGAGGCAGGGTTAATGCCCCGGGAGATGAGCCACATGTCCTCCCGGGCATCGTCCGAGTCTGCGTTTTCTTGCATGAGTTTGAAGAGCCACGGGTTTGCGCTCATGGCTCCTTCTCGCGCATCTGCGGAGATGCCGCCCCACGAGAAATCGCCGGTTACCTCCATGCCTCCGTTCGCGGCGAGTATGCCGTTAAAGGTGTTGACGCCGGAGTAGGTGTTGTTCTCCGTGAGGATGGCGGCGTTTTCGAGTTTGTCGGCGGTATCGGTGATGGATTCTGCGGCGGCTTTAAGCTCCTCTAACTGGGCGGGAGTGAGTGAGCCCCTGCTGCCGCCTCCGGCAGGGGCTCCCTTAAAAATTCGTTGCACATGGGCAGATGCGTCTGATATTTCCACGCTGGAGGAAATGGCACAAAAACTTTCTTGTCCAGCCGTCAGCATGTCGGCCAGCGTGTAAGTTTTACCGTTCAAAGTTGTGGTAACAGTGCATGCCTGTGTGGCGGTGATGGTGTAGGAAATGCCTGGTATGGTGGGGATGTTCATAGTGTTTTATTTGTCAATTAATTAACCTAATTTGTTGCGCAATCCGGCCGGGGTGAATGTGTTTACCGTGTCGCTCATGCTCATGCGCTTTTTCGCTTTTTTCTGCACATTTTCCTCGCTGTCTTGAGCTGTTGTGACGTTTTGAGCGGCAGAGGTGTTTGTTTGAGTGACAATGCTTTTTTTGCTTGCGCTCTCTATGGACGAAGCCGCTCGACGAGCGGCTTTGCTTTGCTTGTGCTGAGAGTAGTACGAAGCTCCGGCGTTAATAGCCGAGCCAACCAGAGCTGTAATTGCCAATGCTTCACCCATGAGTAATTATTCTAAAATTTTTCCGGAAGTGTAGAGAGATTCTCCTGTCCAAAGCCACGGTGCGGCAGTTTGATGGGACGAGGCAAATTTCTGTTTGTATTTTGCCTGCACGTTGCCGAGGTATTGCTGCATATCGCCATCTTTGCGTATTAAGCTAGCCTGAGTGCGAGCGTAGGCGTCCTGCGTCGAAGCGCTTTGGATGGCATCTGCTATGGCCTGATCAATTACGCTGGCAAAACTCGTTTCTGCTGACCTCTTGCTTCCGGAGAGTTCGAAGCCCTTGCCGCTCTGTGCAGCGCGAAAGTTCCCGAGCTGGAGGCTCTTGTTTAGTTGCATGCGCATGAGATTTTCACCTGCTGTTTCCAGCTCCGCTGCGCTACCATTTTCAAGACGGTAGGCTTCTGCATAGGCGGAATTTCTGGCTTGTATCCCCTGAGCGCGAGCTTGGAGGGCGTCCAGAGTGGCGTTGGTTTCGGCTGCTTGCGCTTTTAATGCTTCACCCATGCTGCACCTCCTTTTGTTGGTCATTGCTGTTTTGCTGCCGCACTTCGGAGAGCCGTGCCCGGTAGAGCTTTTCTCTTGCTTGGTTTTCCAGCGCAGCCGAAAGGTTGTAATTGCCGGTTATGCGCACGGCTGCCTTGCTGGCGAGCAACAGGGCTACACCATCGCAAAATATTGGCGCATGCCGAGGCAGTTTACATTTTTGCGCCCAATCTTCGGATACGTAGACAATTTCGGCGTCCGTGCAGCGATGCGAGCGGGAGACGAGTTTTTTTCCGATAATTTCCCACTGAGACAAGGAGCAGCGTTCCATTTCCAAGAATCCTGCCGGTAGATCAGCTTCTCCGTCCTTAACATGGAGTTTTTCTCGTTTGAGTGCCCAGCGCCAGCGTGCGTATGATGCGGCAATCCTTAGAGTGTGGATCAGCACGTCATCAAGCGCCCGCGCTTCTGGGCTGCCCGGCACGTATTCGTACGTCCCAAGATAGCTTAATGCGATACGGTAGAGCTCGCCCTTGTCCATGGGCTTATGCTACCATGGGACAACAAAAATAAAAATATAAGTACCGTTATATCGGTAGCTTAATGATGAGGCAAAATGGCCCAGTATTCCTCAGCTGTGGCTGGTGTGGCGGCAGCTCGGTAGTGCAAGAATAGGGTGTCGGACCCGCGACTGTGGCCGAGATTGGATTTCAGCGCATCTGCGTTCTGGTATTTGGCGAGGTAATAGGTAGCGTAAGAGTGTCGAGCGGTGTCGCGTCGGTCGGAGAACCCAACCTCAGAGCGGACGGCTTTGTTTAATCGGTACCAGTTTTTTGGGCATATAGGCTCAGTTGGGGTATGGGGACCGGTGCTGTCCAACCATGCGGCTAGGGTTGGCTCTATTTCGATGTTCCTAACCTGTCGTGTTTTTGCTATTGATGGAGTAATGTGAATGTAACCATCTCGCACGTTGCTCCAGGTGAGGCGGGTGAGTTCTGCGGGGCGGACTCCGGCGAAGAGGAGCATGGCGTATGCAGGGCGGCAGTCTTCGGGGGCGGTTTCCATCAGGCGGCGAGCTTCGTCCGGGGTGAAGATGTCAATTTCATCCTTTTTGCGGGCGCGAACAGTCTCCAATTTATCGAAGGGTGAGGTACTGATGATGCCTTGCCGAACGGCGTAGTTGAAAGCAGGGCGCAGTGTGCGGATAGCATTCTGCATGTAACCTGGCGTTTTGAAACGCTCGGCAAGCCATGTTTGCAGGGCACCTGTGGTTATGGATGAGACGGGTTCACCTGAGAAACGCTCTGTCAGCAGGCGAGCGATGGTGCGGAAATTTCTTGTTGACGCGATGGACCATGTTGCCTGCTTTGCAATCAAGAATGAGTTGCAAAGTTCGTCTATTGGCATGTGAGCCCCACTTGATGCCAATAGAGGTAGGGCCGATGTGATGGCATCGGTAAGGTTTGCTTTAATGTTGTGATTGGAAAGAATATTCAGGGCTCTGATAGCATCTTCTTGCTGACTGTTTGAGAGAAGGTGGAGAGTTTTAGAGCTTGTGAGCGCGGTTATTAATTCTGCCCTGCCGCGTTCCGCATCTGCTTTAGTGTGGTAGTAATAGTATCCGGATTTTTTTGCGGTATTTAGGTATGACGGGACATGGATGCCCCAAAATGTGTAAACACCCTTGACAAACTTCTTTATTTTAAAAGCCGGAGTTCTCATATTTTATTCCAGTTTATTCCAGTTTTGAAGGCTTTTCTGAGCGCATTATACGGACTGTCTGAAAAAAAACAAGCAAAAAGAGAGTAACGAAAAAAATGCTGCAAGTGTTTAACTTGCAGCATTTTTAACGGACAGGGAGGGATTCGAACCCTCGGTACGCTTTTGACGTACACACGATTTCCAATCGTGCTCTTTCGACCACTCAGACACCTGCCCATGCGGTAGATACAGGAGCCACCCATAATGGGTGCGGGGAAAATCTACACGAAATGCGAGCTAATTGCAAGCCTTTTTTTTGCAAAATGTGGCAAAAAATGCTGCGGAGCGGGGGATTAGTCTTGCAGATGCTCGTTGCGGTCGCTCTGGACGAGACGAATACAGCAGAGGATGAAGAGGGCCCAGACGGAGCCGATGGAAAGAAGCATGGTGATGATACCGGCAATGGTCATATGCGTAAAATGGGGTTAGTCTTTGGGGGTGTGGCGGGTGGAGAAATGCTCGGAGGTGTGGATAACGAATGCGAAGAAGCCTACAATAAGGAATACCCACACCAGCGGGATGATGGCTCCGGGTTCTCCCCGGGCAATGAGGGCTACATATTCGCTGGTCTTGTGGAAGATGTTTTGGTACAGCCAAGCCGCGAAGATAATGGCCATAATGCCGGGGGTGACGAAGAGGATGATGTAGCGCAGGAAGTCGGGAACATGGATGAGGGCGCCTTCCCGGAGTTCTCCCAGCCCCTTCCGGGAGCCCCATACAATGTTGAAGATATACAGGTACATGCCGGCGCAGATATAAAGGCACATGGTGCCGAACCAGAAGTCCAGCGTGCCAAGGGCAATGAGACCGCTACCACCCGTGAACCACGCCACCATGAGGGCTCCTACGATGAGGATGAAGGCCACAAGGGAGACGCTCTGCGCACGGCGAAGATTCCAGAATTCCTCCAGAAAGGCCACGGCCGGTTGGAGCATGGAGATGGCGCTGGTAATGGCACCTATGAATAGCAGAATGAAGAAGAGGGTGCCGAATACCTGCCCGGCAGGCATATGCCGGAATACTTGCGGCAGTACGTTGAATCCCAGACCAAAGGTGCTGGCTCCTGCGGAGGCTGCCACCCCGAGGAAGGAGACAGCTGCGGGGATAATCATCATGCCGGCAAGACCCACTTCGGCAGCGGCATTAGCCGTGTTGGCACTCAGGGAGCCAAGGGCAATATCCTTGCGTCGGCGCACATAACTGGCGTAGGTACACACCGTACCAAAGCCTACGGAGAGGGAGAAGAATACTTGCCCGGCAGCGTGGAGCCACATTTCCGGGTTCATGAGCCCCTTGAGGATGTCCACCCGCTCTTCCCGGATGGTGGTGCCGGGGTTTTCGGCTTGCAGGTGGGCAATGCGTGCTTGTTTTTGCTCCGGGGTGGCATGGGCATTTACCATGTCGAGGGTTTTGCCCTCGCCGGTAACGAGCATGGTTTTATCCGGGTTCCACATGTAGCCCAAGCCTTGGTTCACATTGCGTTCCGGGTAAGCCGGATTCGGCGTGCCGATGGTGAGTACGCGTACCAAAATGATGATGGCGGTGATGCCGAGCAGGGGCATGCTCCATTTGCAGAACCACTCGATGCCTTTGTTCACCCCTCGGTAGATGAGGTAGAAATTCGCCAGCAGGGTAAGCAGGAAGAAGATGAGTAGGGTGCTTTCTCCGGTGAAAATGTAGCCGTCTTCCCGAATGCCCACGAAGTTGACGAAGAAGTTACCGAAAGCCTCGCCGCCTTGCAGGTTCAAATCTCCCGTGGCGGTGTGCCATGCGTAGCCAAGAGTCCACGCTTCCAAGTAGATATAGTACATGCACAGAGCTAAGGGGGCTATTACCCCGGCTATGCCCATATACTTCCAGCGGCGCGAACCGCAAATAAGGTACAGGATGGAGGCGGTGGAATGCCCGCCCAGACTGCCACCCTTGCGGCCAATAGCCCATTCCACCCAGCTGAGGGGGATGCCCAGCAGGAGGAAAGAAATAAAGTAGGCAATCATGAAGGCTCCGCCGCCGTATTGAGCGGCAAGGCCGGGGAAGCGGAGGAAGTTGCCAAAGCCGATGGCGCTGCCGGCCACAGCCAGAACTACGCCGAGGTTGGAATTCCAGTTTTCTGTTTTATTGTTTTGGCTCACGGCAGGGTGGGGATTAGGAGTAGGGAAGGCGGTCTTTTTGCTCTTCCAGACTGTTGCGGTGGAAACGGCGGGAGGTGTGCGCTACAAAGCAGAAGAAGAGCAACACGAGTGCTACCCATGCCAAGGGAAGGATGGCTCCCGGTTTGCCTTCTAAAATGTTAGTAATATGCTTGCTCTGGGTGATGAAGAGGTTTTGGTATACCCAAGCGGCAAAGATGCTCAACATGATGAGGGGGGTAATCCATTTGATGATAAAAGCGATGAAGCGGGGGAGGGTGATAAGGGCTCCCCGGCGCAGTTCTCCCATGCCGTTTGCGGTGCCCCACACAAAGCGGAAGATGATGAGGAAGAGGGCGGAGCTGAAGTACAGACTCATGGTTCCCAGCCAGAAGTCCAGCGTGTCCAGCGCAATAAGACCATCTCCGGTGTACCAGATGATGAGCAGGGATCCCACCAGAAGGAGCAGGGCAATGATGGTGACGCTTTGGGTACGGTTCAGATTCCAAAATTCCTCGATATAGGCCACGGCCGGCTGCATGATGGAGATAGCGCTGGTGATGGCGCCGATGGAAAGCAGCACGAAAAAGAGGGTGCCGAAGAATTGTCCGCCGGGCATGCTGTTGAATACTTGCGGCAGTACGTTGAACCCAAGGCCGAAGGTGCTGGTGCCGGCGGCTGCCGCTACACCGAGAAAGGCCACGGCGGAGGGGATAATCATCATGCCGGCCAGTCCCACCTCTGCCACCTCGTTAGCCGCGTTCGCGGTAAGGGAACCTAGGGCAATATCCTTTTTCCGCCGTACATAGCTGGCGTATGTACACACGATGCCGAACCCGATGGAAAGGGAGTAGAAAATCTGCCCGGCGGCGGTAATCCACAGCTCGGGATTCATGAGCCCTTTGAGCAGGGAAATCCGTTTTTCCTCGATTTCTACGCCGGGGTTTGCGGCTTGCAGGCGGGCCAGCTGGGCGCTTTTCTCCTCCGCAGTGGCTCCGGCAGGTACCATGTCGAGGGTCTTGCCCTTGGTGGTGACGAACAGGGTCTTATCCGGGTTCCACATGTAGCCCATGCCTTGGCTCAGGTTGCGGTCCGGGTGGGTAGCATCCGGTGTGCCAAGGGTGAGTACGCGGGCTAGGATGATGAGCGCGGTGATGACCAGTACGGGCATGCTCCATTTACTGAACCATTCGATTCCTTTGCTTACGCCTCGGTAGATGAGGTAGAAGTTCGCCAGCAGGGCAATGAGGAAGAAGATGATGAGGCTGCTGCCTCCGGTAAAAACAGCGCCGTCCCCGGCGGCTCCCACGAATTTTCCGAAGAATGCGCCGAATTCATCGCTGCTTTGCAGGTTCAAATCGCCCACGGCGGTGTGCCATGCATAGCCTAAGGTCCAGCCTTCCAGTACGATGTAGTACATGGAGATGGCCAGCGGTACCAGCACGCCGGCAAGTCCCAGATATTTCCATATGGGCTTGCGGGAGATAAGCAGAAAGGCGGAGGCGGAGCTGTGCCCGCCCAGACTGCCGGATTTGCGGCCAATGGCCCATTCTACCCAGCTGAGGGGAATGCCCAGCAGCAGAAAGGCGCAGAAATAGGCAATCATAAAGGCACCGCCGCCGTATTGTGCGGCAAGGCCGGGGAAGCGGAGAAAGTTGCCGAAACCGATGGCGCTGCCGGCTACGGCCAGCATGACACCTAAGTTGGAACTCCAGTTTTCGTGTTTGTTGTTCGTACTCACGATGAAAGCGCGACTATCATACGGACACGGGGCAGGTGTGTCAAGCGTGAATCCCTAAAAGTGAACGAGCCTGCGGGAATCCGCAGGCTCGTTGAATAGGAATGAGAGTGCAGCCGGATTTAGATCTGGCCGTAGAGGGTCTTGCCCTTGGAGAGGAGGTCGTCGCAAGCAACCTGCAGGCGCTCGCAGATGCCTTGCTCGCCCTTCTTCAGGTAGGAGCGGGGGTCGTACACCTTCTTGTTGCCCACTTCGCCGTCCACCTTCAGCATGCCGTCGATGTTCTGGCACATGTGCAGAACGATGGGCTTGGAGAAAGCGTACTGGGTGTCGGTGTCGATGTTCATCTTCACCACGCCGTAGGAGATAGCCTCGCGAATGTCGCAGAGGTCGGAGCCGGAACCACCGTGGAACACGAGGCGCATATCCTGACCATGCTTGTCCATCACAACCTTTTGACCGTCGCGGAGAATCTTGGGTTCCAGCTTCACGGCACCCGGCTTGTACACGCCGTGTACGTTGCCGAAGGTGGCAGCCAGCATGAATTCACCCAGACCATTGAGGGTCTCGTAGGTGAGGAGCATATCCTCCGGGGAGGTGTAGAGCTTGGCAGCGTGAGCGCCGCTGTTATCCACGCCGTCTTCCTCGCCGCCTACAACGCCAATCTCAAGCTCAAGCACGATGCCGAGTTCGGCGCATTCCTTGAGTACTTCCTTGGAGATGGCCAGGTTCTCGGCCATGGGAAGAGCGGAGGCGTCAATCATGTGGGAGTTGAACAGGGGCTGGAGACCGGCCTCGATGCGGCGCTTGGATTCAGCAAGCAGGGGGCGGATGAAGGTGTCCACCTTGTCGGCCTGACAGTGGTCGGTGTGCAGAGCTACGAAAACATCGTACTCAGCAGCAAGGCGATGCACGGCCTCGGCCAGCACGATGGCGCCAATGGCAGAATCCTTCACAGCCGTGCCGGAAGCGAACTGACCGCCGCCCAGAGAAACCTGAATGATGCCATCGGATTTGGCCTCAGCAAAAGCCTTGAGGGCGCCGTTGATAACCTCGATGGTGGTAACGTTGATGGCCGGGTAGGCATAGCCCTGCTCCTTGGCCGTGTTGAGCATCTTGATGTACTGTTCTTGTGTAGGTACAGGCATGGTACTGTTAATGGGGTTTAGTGTTTAGGAGTGCGCATGGCGCACCTTGCATGGGCGTATTTTACCCCGAGATACTGCAAGATGCAAGGAAAATTGCGGTGTGCGGAACAAAAATAGCAGTTATGGGTACAGGGAAATCTCTTTTCTCTGCGTTCGGGGCCATGCAGTGTATGAGATTGAGCTGGACAAGGCAGGAGCCTGCGTGTATCATCTGCCCCGTATGAAGTCCGGCACCGAAGCTCCGCATGTTCTTTTCCGCCAAATGCTGGATATTCTGGATGGTGTGCGCCGGGAAAGCGTGCAGCGGGTTAATTCCACCCAGCAGAAGCGGATGTATGGCCTGACGATGCGCCAGAGTACAGCTCTTTCTCATGTGAAGGAGCTGATGGAGCAGGAGCCGCAGGGCGTGGCTTTGAAAACGCTGGCGCAGAATTTGCAAATGACGGTGCCGGCAGCATCCCTGCTGGTGGAGGCCATGGTGGGGAAGGGTTTTCTGGCGCGCACACCCAATCCTCAGGACAGACGAGCCGTGTGCATCAAAATCTCGGAGAAGGGGAATGCTCTTTTCGAGGATGTATACGCCGTGTTTCACCGCCAGATGGATGAGCTGGCTTCCAGGCTTTCTCCGCAGGAATTGGAAGCTCTCGCGGCTATTATTACCAAGCTGAAACAATAGTCCGTAGAGCTTTTTTTTCACAAAAGCTTGACTCCTCTCCAGCTTTTGTGTACCTTTGTACACGAACAATGGGTGGTACTCCCGCAGCCCCCAGCAACGTTTTGAACTTACCATGCCCAAACAACCGAATCTTTTGGCGCAGGTGCGCCGCCACCTCCTGAGTATGGGGGAGGAATACCAGTGGGTCACTATGGGCCCCGACAGCGAGCGTATCGGTCTGGCTTATGTGCCGGTGACGGATGCCGCCTTGCCTTGCTCTTTTATGTTTACCGAGTTGAAAGAACCTTGCAGCTTGGTAATTGATGTTAACTTTGCCAACCGGATTTCCCCCGCAGACCGGGCGGAGGTGAGCATGCTCTTGCTTACGCTCAATGCGAATCTGCCGGAAGGGCAGCTCCTTCTGGATATGGAGAGCGGTTTGGTGTACTACCGCCTTAAATTCGTGGTCACCAATCCCGACGTGACGGAGGATGAAATCCTTGCCCAAATTCGCCACATGGAGAATGTGGGCATTGGTATGGCGCATACCTACCCCCGCATCATCATGCAGGAATTTCCTGCTTGCTGAGGCGTTTTATTACTCATAAATCACATTAAATATCTATGTCTCTTGCAAAACCTTTAGAAGGAAAAGTCGGTGTGGTCACCGGTGTGGCCAATAAGCGCAGTATTGCCTTTGGTATCGCCAAGGCATGGCACGAGGCCGGTGCTAAACTCATTTTCAACTACCAGGGTGAGCGCCTTAAGGATGGTGTCATAAAGCTGGTGAAAGAAACATTCGGCGAGGATACACCCGTGTGCGCACTGGATGTGGCGGATGACCAATCTATTGCGGATTTCTTCTCCTTTGTTTCGGAACACACGGACCATGTGGATATGCTGCTGCATGCCGTGGCTTTTGCGCCCAAGGCTCCCGGAACGCTGGAGGGACACTTCTCGGATATTCCCCGGGATGCCTTTAATCTCTCCCTGCAGATTTCCGCCTATTCCCTCATTGCTCTTTCCAGAGCTTGCGCCCCGCTTATGGTGAATGGCGGTTCCATTACAGCGCTTACATACTACGCCAGCCAAAAGGTGGTGCCGAATTACAACCTCATGGCAGTTTCCAAGGCTGCGCTGGAAACCTGCGCCAAATACCTTGCTTTCGACCTCGGCCGCCGCGAGAAACCTATCCGTGTGAACTGTATTTCCGCCGGCCCGGTGCAAACACTGGCCGCGCGCGGAGTTTCCGGCTTTACGGGCATGTTCAAGGTGTACGAGGAGAAGAGCCCCTTGCAGCGCTCCTGCACGTTGGAAGAGCTTGGTGCCACGGCTACCTACCTTGCCGGCGATGGTGCCGCCTCCGTTACCGGCCAGGTGTTGTACGTGGATGGTGGTTACGAAATCGTCGGTATGTAACCGCTCCCCTTACTTCTCCCTCTTTTTCTTCCTGCACCTTTCCCCGGGGTGCAGGAAGTTTTTTTGCTCCCTGAGTGGGGGATAGTAAACTTTTCCTAATCGTTTTCGGGAAAAGCTCCGGCCTGCGTGCGGGGGCAATTACGCCGCCTGTGAGGCAGTTCTGTCACGGAAAACAGATATTTTCCGAAAAATCTGCAAAACTTGCTTGCAAAGCGGCGTGAATCTGGTTAAATAGGGAGCGTCAATTCTGCATTATCGTAGTCTTATGAAATCAACGTTTACTCGTCTCGGTGTTCGTGCGATGTCCCTTGTGGCAAGCGCAATGTTCTTTGCTGGTACCGTCTTCGCTCAGGAAGAAGAAGTAGCAGCAGGTGCTAAGCAGCAGACCATGCTGGATAAGTGGGTGATTGACGGTGGCTGGACCATGATTCCGCTCGTCATTCTCTTCTTCATCACGATTTTCCTCGTGATTTTCTGCATGATGACGCTCAAGAAGGACAAGTTCTGCCCCGCCGTTTTGCGCGATGAGCTTGTTGGGCTCATGAACGAATGCCGCGTGCAGTCCGCCATTAAGCTGGCAGCCGATAGCCCCACCTATCTGGGTCGCCTTGTGGCATATGCTCTGCCCAACATCGATGCTAACCGCCCGGAAGACCTCGGCAAGGACGGTATTTCCGATGCTATCGCCGACTTCACGGCTAACGAACGCCCGCAGGTGATGAAGTATGTGGACATGCTGGCACTTTCCGGTTCCATTGCTCCGTCCATTGGTCTGTTCGGTACGATTCAGGGTATGGTGGAGGCCTTCGCCGTGCTGGCTGAAACCGGTCAGGCTGATCCCACCCAGCTTGCAGGCTCCATCTCCGTGGCTCTTCTTACCACCTTCTGGGGTCTGATTATCTCCCTTATCGCCCTTCCGGCCTTCTTCTTCCTCAAGAAGCATGCTCAGGCTTTGGAGGCTGAATGCGTGAATTCCATCGAAGAGATGGTGAACACCTCCATCAACGTCATCAATGCCGAGGCGCAGCTTGCCCGTATCCCGGAAGGTCTTGCCGGTGCCGAGGGTGACGAAGAGGAAGATGCAGAAGAGGAGGAGGCGTAAAGCCGCTTCCCGATGACAAGGGCCTGTCCTTTTGAGCCCTTCGGGTAAAATCGGACAGGCAGCAATTCAACCTTCTATCATTCTCATGGGAAAGAAGAATGCAAGACAAGTCGAAGAGGTAAGTGGTGAGCCGAATATGTCTCCCATGATTGACTGCTGCTTCCTTCTGCTGATTTTCTTCGTGGTGAACGCCTCGCAGATTACAGTATCGAAGGATCCCAGCGTCAAGATGCCTGCGGCTGTTTCCTGTTCTGAACTGAAGGATGCCAAGGGCTGTGTGGTGGTGAACGTATTTGCCGAACCGGAAAAAATGACCGATAACGCACTCAAGAAGTATAACGAGAACTATCCTCCCGGTACCATTTGGGGCGTGTCCGATGGCAGTAAGAACATCGGCTATGCCAAGGGGCAGGAACAGCAGCTTACTGAGTTCATCTCCAAGCAGAAGGAATTCTTTAAGTCCAAGAATATGGACGAAAAGATGATTCGCCTGTACCTTCGTGGCGATCAGGATGCACCTTGGGAATACTCCTCCGGTGCTATCCGCTGCGCCGCTGCTGCCGGGGTAACCAATATCGTCTTCGGCACGTTGCCCTCCCGTTAAATCTAGCTCACTCCCCCAATTAATTCATATGGCAAGACATAAGAGAATCCAAACGGAGGAACAGTCCGAGCCGGCCATGGAAATTTCGTCCATGATTGACTGCTGCTTCCTTCTGCTCATCTACTTCCTTGTGGCCACCTCTCTGGTGAGTGAGAAGAAGCTCGATGTGAGCATTCCCGGCAGCGCCGCCTCTGCGGGTCCGCCTCCTCCTCTGGAGCCGGGTCGCATTGCCGTACGCGCTAATGGCTCCGTATTCTGGAACGATGAGATGCCTGTGGGCGATGCTTACAACCCGGATGCTAAGCAAGGTACCCCCGAGTACCACGACCAACGCTACATGGAATCCCTCGTGGAGGCATTGAAGGCGCTGGCCGATCAGGCCAAAGCTGCAGATACCACACCGATTGTGATGGTGACGGGCGATGTTAAGACGCCCCACCAGCGCATCGTGGACGTGATGGCCGCATTGGCAGAGGCAGATATTCACACCGTAGGTCTTAACACTGCTGCCCAGGAGTAACCAGCCTGCCTGGGCTCAGAAGGGGAGCGTGCCGGAAATGACTCCGCAAGCTCCCCTTCTTTGTCCCCACACCAAGCGAAAATCCCTTTTCCACACCATTTTCACCCGATCAAGAAGTATTTATGAATAGTTATACAACAGCTGCATCCGTCATCGCTGCCTTGGCGCTTTCGCTGCCGCTGGTCTGTCAGGCGCAGGACCCGCTCTCCTCGCTTACTCAGGTTAAAGCCCTGAGCAAGGCCGGCAAGGTGCAAGAGGCCGTGACGCTTTGCGATAAAGTGCTTAAACGTTTCAGTAATCCCAAATCCGCCACGGCCAGGCAGTTTGCCTATGTGCTTCCCTTCTACGCCTGGGAGAAAGCCAACTGCTATTTCCAAGCCAAGGACTACGAGAATGCGTACAATGCCTTCAAGGCATTTACGGAGGACAAGCGCTGGCTGGACCCCTCCCTCCAAGCGCTGGTGAAGGCTAAGATGCCCACCCAACCGGAGGGGTACACACCCTTCCTTACCTACGGTATCTTCCAGATGGGTAACTGCCGCTACAAGCAGGGTATTGGTGATGATAAGGTGAAGGGGGACCCCACCAAATTTGCCGATGCCATCACCTGCTTGGAGAAATACCTCGATTTGCTCCAGCGCAATAAGGTAAGTGCCACGGAGCGCAAACAGAAGTTGGATGGCTCCGTGTGCTTCCTTCTTTTGCAGGCTCACCTCCTTAAGCCGGAGCCGGATTTTGCCAAGGCGGCAGAGTATTTGGAGAAGAGCCGTTCTTCCCGTGGGCGTGTACCGGATTCCATGGCGATGGATGGCTTAAATACAATCGTGAATGTGGCTCTCAGTAACCCCGATAATGTGGGCTGGGTGTACAAATTGATTGAGGCCAGCCCTGCCAGCTATAATTTGGACCCGGCACGTGCCGGCCGCAATGCCAATAAGTTCCTGAATCTGGCGAACAAGGCTTACAAGCTGGTGGATGTTGCCTTGGGCGAGAATAACACATCTTTGGCTGCGGAGGCTGCTCGTTCTTCTGCGGCTTTGTTTGGTCTTGTGGCGGATACGGCCTCCGTGCGCTCCATGCTTTCTGCGCAGGTGAAAGCTCTGGGCAAGTACAATCGCCCGGTGCCGGACCGCGGCGCGGGTGTGGTACTGAATGCTCCGCAGGCTCGTAAACTGCTCCAGAGCTATAACCAGATTGCTACGGACAATATGGAGTTGGATGGTTTTGCCGTGCTGGGTAATACCACGATGGCTCATGCCATGGGCTCCAACCGATTGGCTAAAGGCGGTTTCCAAGTGGTGTTTGACCGCTATGGACAAATCTCCCGCAAGGACGATGCCGGGGAACTCCAGCCCATGCGCAATACCATTGTCTTCCAGCTTGCCCAGCTCTCCTATGCCACGGGCGATGAGGCTGCCGGTGTGAAGTACGATGGTATGCTGGAGGGCGAGGATATGGGCGAGCAGAACAAGACCCTTGCCTTCAACAAGATGAACCGCCTCCTCAAAGCGGAGAACTGGGCGGAGGTGATTCCCGCTGCCAAGGAGGTGATGGAAGCCTTCAAGGACGACCCCAAGAACAAGTTCTATGTTTCCGCTCAATACACCATTGTGGCTTCTTACTATAAGATGGGTGCCATTCAGGAGCTGATTCAGAGTGCTACCGAGCTGCTTGAGGGCGGGAATCTCGCTTCCGGCTCCGGGAAGGATCGCCTCACTCCTGCGCAGGTGACAACGTATAAGAGCATGACCTTCTACTTCCTGATGGATACATACACTCGTGCCGCCAAGGAAGACCCGACTATGCGGGATAAGGCATTGGCCGTGTTCGATATTTATGCCAAGGAGTTTACCTCCACGGATATGAAGGAGAATCCCCTTGGCCCGAATATGTACTTCAGCGCCCTTGCGAACCTGATGAATCGTGCATCTCACAGTCAGAACGAAGCAGCGGCAGCTGCGGATAATGCTAAGGCTCTGGAATACTGCAAGCACATTTGTGCCAACTGGCCGAACCATGAGTTGTATCCCTCCGCAGAGTTAATGGCTGCCAGTATTATCCTTAACGGTAAGGACGATGCTGCCAAACCCGCTGCTATCGATTCCTTGGAGCGTTGCGCGGATGCTGCATTCAAACTGCGCGATGGCAAGGGACTTGCCACTGCGGCTAATGCTCTCTTCTGGCTGTATTCTTACAGCTTGGATTTGGAGCGTGCCGGTGAGAACGAGGATGCCCGCAAGGCTCGTGTTAAGACCTACATTGAGCGCTTCTGGAAGGAAGCGGATTACGAGGGTAATGCATATGCGTTGCAGGCTTCCGCCCTCCAGCTCATCCGTGCGGAAAGCAAGGAAGAGTACGAGGCTGCTATTAAACGCAACCAAGAGGTGATTGCACGCGAGGCTACCTATGCCTTCAAACATAACACCACGAACCCCGATTTGGAAAAGACTATCAACACCTATGTGGATGGTTACGTGACGGGGAGCGAAAAGCACCTTGGCAAGAAACTCACGCTGGAGGAGAAGGCGCAGCACTTTAACAACTTCGCCGGCATCGACCCTGCGGATAAGTACACCAATGCTATCTTCCGCATGGCTCTCATTAGTTCCATGAATCAGGAACTTGTGGCTCTTAAGGATGATAAGGCTGCTCAGGATAAGCTCAACAACGATATTGAGCGCACCTTCCGCGAGATGACCAACACCTTCAAACCTGCTGATCTTACCAACTTCATTTGCGTGCAGGTGGGCGATTATCTGGTGAACTATGTGGGTAAGTTTGCGGAACCCTCCTCCAAGACGGAGGAAATCGCCACCGCTGTGACATACTACGATGCCGTGCTGGAACGCAAGCAGGACATGGTGGCCGAGGCTACCTTGGGCAAAGCTAATGCTCTTGCCTTCTCCGCAGATGCCGGCCAGCAGCAGCAGGCCGTAGCTCTGTACGGGCAGGTGACGGGTAATGCCGACCCGCTTATCAGCGGCCCGGCTCTTCAGGGTCTTACCACGCTGCACATGCGTTCCGGTAACCCGAACGAAGCCATCAAGACCGCTCGCGCTTTCTTGGCCAACCGCGCCAATACACGCGGCCGCATGGAGATGAACCTCATGCTCGGACAGGCTTACACAGAATCCGGCGATACGAAGAACGCTCTTCTGGGTTATATGAACCTGTTCAACCAGAACAAGGGTGCAATCCTGTATTCTGCACAGGCTTGCCAGCGCATTATGGAAATCCTCTGGAAGCGCAACACGCCTTCCACGGGTGACCGTATTAAGGGCGATTTCAAGGCATCCGACCGCTGGAATGCTTGGAGTACGGGGCAGGTGTATGTGAATCAGATTCGCAAGGCCGGTATCGATAAGAAGATTACTCCGGCAGAGCGTGACGAATTCAACAAGGTGATTAACGCCGTGAAGAAGTACGCCGCCGACCCCGCAGTGCAGGCAGAAGATAAGGCTAACAAGGCATTTAAGAGCCAGCTGCAGAAGTAAACATTAACCCCGCTCATTCACATCCATGAAATTGAAAAATGTAATGACACTGGCTCTGGCAGCGTTTGCCTGCGCACCCTTGGCGGAAGCTCAGGATGCTGCATTCAAGGCCATCGTGCTGCTGCCCGGTGAAAAAGCCCCTCAGGAAGTCACCATCGCCTCCGTTGATGGTAAGGGTGGGTTCCAGTACGTTAAGCGTGGCACAGAGGACCGTTACCAGATGAACACCTCCGCTTGCGGTATGTTCTTCATCCCCACGCCTGCCCCCTTGGCGGAAGCGTGGAGCGATTACCGCAGTGGTGATAATGCCGCTGCCCGCAAGGGCTTTGCCGCCGTGAAAAAGGCATACGCCCCCTATGCTGCATTGCCGAATTCCCCGGCAATGCAAGCCGCCATGGGTGAGCTGTGCTGCGCGGTGCGCATGCAGGATTGGAAGACGGTGAAGGAGCTGAGCGCTTCCTTCCCGGTGCCGATGAACATGCTGCTTCCGGCGGATCAGGTACGCTTGAAGGCTGCTTCCATTATTGGCGGTATTGCCGATGGTGCTAAGTCCGAGGCCCAGAAAAAGGCTGTGACTGAGCTGATGAAGCAGAAAGGCGTGCTGAAGCATACCGATGCGGAAACCTATGGCTGGCTGCGCTACGCTGTGGCGGATGCCTGCGCTGCAGAAATCCCGGCAGACCAGCTCCAAGGCACCATTGCTGAGGATAAATTGAAGCTGGCCAACGAAGCCATTGATAACTTCTGCCAGTGCGTGATGAGTTCCCACAGTGCCACTCGTCCGCTGCCGGAAAATGCCCTTAATCGCGCCATTGGGCTGATGTGGGCACTCCCCGGCGTGAAGGAATATGCTGCTTCTGCCCCCACGCCGATGACGGGGCCTGCATGGGCATCCGCCCCGGCTAACTTTAAGGATGCCGTGGCTCTTGCGAACTACCTGAAGGTGCTTTACCCGGCACAGAAGGGCAGTGCCCCCAACGAGCTGGCGGATAAACTGGCCGCCTTCTACTACAACGCACGCCAGGATTCCTCCAAGAACAAGAAAAAGTAACTATTTCACCAAGCGGGGGGCGTATTCGCCCCCCGCTTGCGTTTAACCTTTCACTATATTCCCTTCATATGGTAGACATGCTGGTTCGTTTGTACGATTTGCCGGAGGGGGCTTCCCTGCGGGCGGAGTTGCTCTCGCGTGGTATCACTATTCGCCCGTGCCGCCCATACGAGGCGCACATCGTGGCCGCCTGGGTGGGGGAGCATTTTAGCCGCCGCTGGGTGAGCGAATTCAACATTGCCATGGCGCACCAACCATGCGGATGCTTCATTGCCACGCAAGAGAGCCGCGTACTTGGCTTTGCTTGCGTGGATACGACAGCTCGCAGCTATATCGGTCCCATGGGGGTGCAGGAAAATGCCCGCGGTACCGGCTTGGGCAAGGCCCTTCTCATTACCGCGCTGGAGCAAATGCGCCATTTGGGCTATGCCTATGCCATCATCGGCGGGGTAGGCCCCTGCGATTTTTACAGACGCACGGTGGGAGCCATCGAAATCCCCGGTTCTACCCCGGGAATCTATGCCGATATCCTCCCGGAAAAGAACTGAAACACCTTTTGTGCATTATTTTTTTTCTAATAACGATTCTTTACCTTGACACAAGGCTTAAATCCTGCTAATTTTCACAACGTAGATTATCTTATTTCCTCCATGAAACGTTTTCTCCTCATTCCTTCGTTTGCTCTTCTGGCATTCGGCATGCTGACCTCCTGCCAGAAAGAAGATATGACAGCCCAGCAGCTGGCTGAAGAACTTACTTCCGAACTCCAGAAAGTGACGGATTGCAATTCCGCCGAAGCTGCAGCTCCCCGCATTGCCGCATTGAACATTCGCTTCCAAAATGCCAGCGTGCGTGTATTCAGCGTGGGTGGTAACGCTCTTGCCGCCAGCGATTCGGACGCCTATGCGGATTCCGTGTGCCGTTTGGCTCGCGAGCTGGGGCGTGTGCGTGCCAGTAAGCCTGTGGCTACTGCCGATGGAGAGGTGGACGACGTGCGCTTGGTTCGTGCCGTGGGTATCGGTACCGGTGTGGATGTAACCGCCGCTGCCAAGGCTCAGGTTTCCAAGGGGCAGGATTACGTATACAACGATACTTCCGACAGTAATAATACCCCCCCCGATTTCCCCGAGTATTACGGCTCTTCCAAGCTCTCCGAGGCTCTTTCCTATGTGGCAGATGCTGCCGATTTCGGCGCTACTCGATTTGATTCCGCTGCCGATGTGCCGGAAATTCCCGCTCCGGCAGAAATGCCCGAGGAGGAGGCTGTGACGCTGGAGGAACCTGCCGCAGAACCCTCTGCCGTTCCCGCCGCGGCGGAAGAAGAACCCGCTGCTGAGGAGGAGCCCGCAGCGGAAGAAGAAACCACCGAGGAAGAACCTGCTGCTGAGGAGGAACCCGCCGCAGAGGAAGAGGCCACTGAAGAGGAGGCCGGCTCTGATGAGGATATGGACATGGACATCGATATCGAAATCTAAGTCCCCGGATTTTCCTCAACTTCAACTTTTGAGCCGCAGCTTTCTTCATTCGGAAAGCTGCGGCTCTTTTTTGCTCAGCAAGGTCATGCCTCGTATATTTTTCTGCTGCTCGTATGATGGAGTGCCCTTTCGCGGCTGGCAAAGTCAGCAGGGAGGAGGCACACTTCAGGATACGTTGGAGACCGTATTTGCCTCCATCCTGAAAGAGCCCATACGTATTGCAGCCTCCGGGCGTACGGATGCCGGAGTACATGCTCGCGGGCAGTGTTTCCATGCGGATGTGCCGGAAGGCTGCCGCATGCAGCCGGCTGCTTGGGTAGCGGCGTTGAATGCCAAACTCCCGCCAAGTATCCGAATATGGGATGCTAAGGTGGTGGAGAGCAGCTTCCATGCACGCTTTTCTGCCACCGGTAAGGTGTACGAATACCTTATTTGCCGCAGTGCCGTGTTAAGTCCCTTTTTGGCGGGTCGTGTTTGGCATCTCCCGCATGAGTTCGATACCTCCTTGTTGGAAGAGGCTATGCACTGCTATGTGGGAACGCATGATTTCCGCCGCTTCGCTGCTCGCCGCGGTAACGAGCCGGAAAATCCCCCGGCTGATTTCTATATACGGCATATATACGCTGCCACGGTGCAGGAGCAGGCGGAGAATGTACTCTGCCTTCGCTTCCATGGAAACGGATTTATGTACCGCATGGTGCGTTTGCTGGTTGGTACTGCGCATCAGGTGGCGCGTGGACGTATGAGCGTGCCGCAGCTGGCTGCTATGCTGGAGCAGCCGCTGGGCGAAAAATCCCGCTATTGCGCCCCTGCACATGGTTTATACCTCCATCAGGTTCTTTACTGAACCCTCCCCGGAAAAAGCACAAAAACACCTGCGCCGCAACACTGGGCAGGGCGCAGGTGTGCGAGTTACGGTGTGTTGCCGCGGGGTGCCGCTCAGGTGTTTTCCGGCGCCGGGGTACCGGTGGCCGGGGCTGCGGGCAGGGGTGCCGGCGGGCAGGGGCAGCTCTTGTGGTGTTTAGCCTTCATGGCCTTTTTGCACATGCGCATGTATTCTTTGGCCTTAGCCTCGTCCTTGGGAACCCCTTTGCCTTCCCAATACATGTGTGCCAGAGCGCAGCATGCTCCGGCATGCCCCTCTGCAGCGGCCTTTTCCAGCCCGGGCAGTGCCTTGGCGTACATATCCTTAGCCTTCTCCGGGTCTTTTTCCGTTCCTTTGCCCTCATCCACAAGGTATGCTACGGTATATTGGGCAATGGGGTCTCCATTTTCGGCTTCCACCGTAATGGTTTCCATATCGACCCAGTAGCGGTCTCCCGTGCGGATGCTCTTGTCCTTCTCATCGCACTTGGGCAGGCAGGGCTTGCAGCAGTCTTTGCTCTCCGCGCAGCAGGCTGCCTTGTCCTTTGCCTTTTGTGCAATATCCGGATTCTCGGCTGCAAGGGCAAGCGGCGCAAAACCCAGCAGCATAGCAATGGTTGTGAGTGTTGATGTCTTCATAGGCCCTCATTCTCTGCCTAACCAAGCTCGAATGCAAACTATCTTTCTATGCGTTCGCTGTTGAATGATAGCCTGTTAGGATGAATAGAGAAAAAAATCTCAAAAAATTTAGAAATTGTGGTTGACATGGCGGGAGTCATCATGTATACTTCCCCCGCTTTTACGCCCTTCGGGGCGCCTGGAGTCACGCTTCTGTAGCTCAGGGGTAGAGCGCATCCTTGGTAAGGATGAGGTCGCGGGTTCAAATCCCGCCAGAAGCTTAGCGACTCATGCAAGAATAAGCAGCCCAAACTCAATTTAACCATTATGGCCAAAGAATCATTCCAGCGCACCAAGCCCCACGTGAATGTGGGCACGATCGGTCACGTTGACCATGGCAAGACTTCCCTTACAGCTGCAATTACCAAGGTTCTTGCAGAGCAGGGTAAGGCAGAATTTAAGGCGTACGACCAGATTGACGGCGCTCCTGAGGAGCGCGAGCGTGGTATCACCATCTCTACCGCTCACGTGGAGTATGAGACTGAGAACCGTCACTATGCTCACGTTGACTGCCCC
>CAYSYD010000002.1:17535-39954 GCA_964435145.1 uncultured Akkermansia sp. | reverse complement strand
TCCACAATAAAGTTGGGGCGGGCTTCCTTGGCCGTGTGGCATTTGCCACCGCGCAGGGTGGGCACGCCGCTGTGCCATACGGGCGTATCCCACGGGCTGGTGGTGGATTGCCGGAACAGGATGGCAGGCAGGGGCTTGCCCGGCATGCCGGCGGCCTCCTTCAGGGCAGGATATTCCGGCGGATTGGAACCCAAACGCGCAGCACCTGCCGTGAGAGCTTTGAAAGCAGCGGCGGAGCGAGCCTCCTCCGCTGCAAAAATAGCCTTGCCATAAATGGATGCCATCTTGCGGGCACGCTCCTCGCTCATGGGTGCGGAGGTATCCCCGGAAGCTGCAGCAGCGGCAAAGGCGTTATTAAAGATGCGTGCCCCGGCAGAACCTGTGCTTACATAGGTCTTCACCGCCCATTCCAACAGCTGGCCAAAGGTGGTGGCATCCTCTGCATTCATATGGATGCTGAATACTCGGGCAAGGAATTTTTCCCTCGATTTGAAATCCAGCATCATATCGGCCTGCTTTTGCACCAAATCCGCAGGTTTCACCGCCCAGGAGGATGGGGTAGTACTCAAGGCCTTATGCTGCATGGTAAAGATTTCCATGCGCTGCTCCTCGCTAAACGCCTTGATAAGCTCCTGCAAATCCTGCGTCATTTCCATGGCTGCCACACCATGCCCCTGGTACAGCGGCATGGTGTGCGCAAGGTAATCGTAACACTCCGGGGCGGACATGCCCTGCTCTTTGAGCAAGCGGTGCAACTCCGCACGGAAGAAGGGATGCAAGGGAGAAATGGCCAGTGCCTCCCGCCATGCATCCACAGCTTTTTCCTTCTCCCCGGCGGCTTCCCATGCGCGGGCGCAGTAGCTCTTCAGGTAGGCCCGGGTAATGCCCTCATCATCCCCAAACACGGTTTCCATAAGCCGGTAGGAGGTGGGAGCCTTGTTACCGAAAATGTAATTATGCATGCCGCCATCCGGTCCGCCGAATCCGCCAATCCACTTGCCGCGTTCCGGCCGCACCGCATACGCGCAGTGCCCGGGCTGGCCGCAGGTATACGCCGGAATGCCGTGTGCCATGGCAGCTACGGCACCCAGGTGCGACATGGCGCCGCACACGCCGCCGCTGCGTAGGGTGGACTCCGCCCAGCTGATTTCGGAAAACGGCAGGTTATAATACCCCCCCTGCACACTATCGCCAAACTTCGATACACCCGTATACGTAGCGGACCAGCATGCCCAATCGTACTTATCCCAAGGTATCTGAATGGTACGCGCGGCGTACTCGTAGGAAGCATCGTCCCAATCCTGCCCGGGGTTTCCCACCACAAAGCGCAGCTCCCACGGGCGGAGATTCGGGTAATTTTTATGCAACAGGCCTTTTTTCTCCTGCTCGCAGAAGAAGCGGTAGCGGCGCACGGGATTATAGCGATTCGGGTTCAGAAGCTGCACGGGGGGAGTTTTCCAAATCTCGCCGCCGCCCCATACGGAGGCTAAAGCCACGGCCAGTTTCTTATTCTTAACCTTGCCTTTATCCTCCCTCCAAATACGGTAAAGCACATCGATACCCACTCGGCTATGGTACGGCACCAAACCACAGCCAAGGTACAGCTCCAGCCACTCTCCATCCGCTAAAAATTCCCTTAGAAACGCCGCTTTCGATTTACTCTCTGCGGCATAGGCCGTAAGCACATCCGGGGAGGTGCAACGCAGCATCTCCAACACCATGCAAATTCCCATTACCTGCCGATTCTCCAATGGCAGGTTTTTACGGCCTTTTATGTTAGTTATCAGTGCTTTCTGCACTGCGGCGTAATCCCCTTTTTCCAAAGCAGCACGCGCCTTGGAGGGCATGGCAATATGCCACGATTTCAAATGCTTCAGGCTGAAGCTTTCTTCCTTCTTACTGGTCTGAGCCAACACCGGAGTGGGTGCCAACCCCCCCAATGCAAGCATCCCGCAGAAAAGCACACGGAGAGAGGTAATCATACTCTCCTGATTGTGCGCTTTTTCTGCGAGATGTCAAGCAGGAAAAACAAAAACTCCTTAGTGGCGCCGGGAAGCCTTAAGACGCTCTAAAATAAGCTCCGGGCGGGAGAAATTCTCCTTTACCTGATTCAGTACATCCTCCGTCACGCCGGGAATGGCGCGGGCGGATTCCATAGCAGCCTCTCCGGCGGCCTTCACGTCCTCCACCGTCTCGGCAGTGGTAAGCATCAGCATGAAGCGCGCACGCAGCAACTCTGCGCGGTTCTCCTCGTAGCAATCCGCCAGTGCCTTATTCACCATCTCCAGTGCAGCCTTGGGAGAAGCAGCCGTGCGCATATCCTTCTCCAAAGCGGACATCTGCTCACGCGCCTTCTGCTCGCGTGCCATACCGCTGGCATCATCCTTATCCAAGGCAGCAATTTCCTTGCGAAGTTCCACGGCACTCTCGCGGGCTTCCTTCGGCATCGTCTTATAAGCCTCCAGCAGCAGCTTAAAGCGCTGCTCCCCTTCTGCCTTGCGGGCTTCCTCCAGCAGCTGCACCACCTTCAGCGCCGGTTCCAGTTCCTTGGCAGCAGCCTCCACTGTGGCGCGATAGCCGCTGAAACCGCCTGCCACCTCACCCTCCGGCGTAAGCACAAGCACCGTCGGGAATCCCTGCACTTGGTACTTCTCGCACAATGCCCGGTTCGCCGCCAGCTGCGCCTTATCGAACTTCGGATTATTCGGCACATCCACTTCCAGCAGCACAAACTTATCCGCCACATATTGCTCGAAGGCCGGCTTATCAAACAAATCCTTCTTCATGCGAATGCACCAGCCACACCAATCCGAACCGGTGAAATCCACCAGCACGGCCTTCTTCTCCGCCGCCGCCTTGGCCTTGGCCGCTGCAAAATCAGTCATCCATTCCAACGCCATGGCAGGTGCTAAAGCAACCGCCAGACCCAGCGTCATCATCAGTAGCTTCTTCATGCATTTATGCTAGCATACGGTGCCCCGCTTCTGCAAGTAAAAAACCTATCCAAGCAGAAGGTTTAGTGCCTTCTGCGCCAATAGGGAAATATCCTCCCCGGCGGGTAAGGCATGCAGCCAGGTTTCCCGGCGCAGCCAAGTACGCTGGCGTTTGGCATACTGCCGCGTTGCAAGCGCGAGGGAAGACTCCAACGCCGCTGCCGATATGTCTCCCCGCAAGTGTGCCTGAATCTGCGGCAATCCCAGCGTGCGCACCGCAGTATCGGAAAGTACCCTGCCCTGCAAATCGGCTACCTCCTGCACCACACCCGCCGCCAGCATATCTTTCGCCCTGCGGGCAATACGCGCATCCAAAGCAGGCGTTTCCCATACCAAGTGCAAGCCTGCTCCTATGGGGCTTGTCCAATTACTCTTCCAGTGGGAGAGCGGCTTACCCCCCAGCAGTACAATCTCTAAATTACGGATGACATAGCGCGGATTTTGCAAATTCGTAGTGGCAGCTCCCTCCGGGTCAATCCGCCGAAATTCCTCCACCACCTCCTCAAAAGGGCGAGCCTCCAATTCTGCACGAAGAGCTGCAGAAGATGGCGGAGCCGGAGAAATACCATGGGAAATAAACTTTACATATAAACCGGAGCCGCCGCTTACAATCGCCACTTTTCCGCGAGCATGAATATCCCGAATACACTCCCCTGCCCTGCGGGCGTGAGTGGCGGCATCGTTATTTTCCGCAAGCTCCATACATTCCACCAAATGGTGGGGAATGCGCTCCCGCTCTTCCTTGCTCGGTGCAGCAGTCAATATAGGTAGGCCACGGTATACTTGGTAAGCATCCGCGCTCACAATCTCCGCATTACCCAGCAGCTCCGCCACTGCCACGGCAAGGGCACTCTTGCCACTGCCGGTAGGCCCCAAGATAAAGTACGTTGTTCCACGTGGAACATCTATTCTCCCCTGCTCTCTCATCTTACCACTTCGGAATATCCCCGTACAGATTCTCTTTTCTCTGCCCCGGCAGAAGGGTGAAAATAAATAAAGGAACAGCGGCAGCAGAACAAAGCGGCAGCAGAATAAATTGGCAAAACCACATTGGACCGCTCACCAACTGCTTCGTAACCATCCTTGTCAGCAAAGTATCTGCCACCTCCTCACACCCGGCGGACATCTCCATCAAATGAGCGTAATAAGCACTACTTTCCATCATCAGATTCACGATGCAGAAAACGTACAAAGCATAAGCAATGCAGAAGAAGGAAAAAAAGAAAACCACCCACCAAGCACTGCGCCCCACATCGTGCAGGCGCCGCACCAGCACCGTCGTCATAGGCAAAGCCAGGTATAAAGCGAACAGTAAAAAAAACAGCAGCAGCCCCGCCATCGCAGCCAAGCTGAACGGCTCCGGAAACAAGAAGCAAAACGGCAGCATAAAAAGCGGCAGAAGCGTGAGGAGTGAACCAAAGAGCATACAGCTCCAATACTCCCGCCGGGAAGCGCGCCCCCGGAAAACAGCATAGCGGTCGCGTTTCAACGTAGCGCAGAAACATCCCCAGAGGGAGGGCTGCTCCACTACTTGCGGCACGGAAGGAAGATTCAAATCCGGCATCATTTAACCAAGGGGGTATTTGCGGGAGGGCCCGTATTTGTTACTTCCACGCCGGCTATTGATACATGCCACAATAATCGTAGCCAAAGCGATAAGATAAAACAACAGCTCAAGGGAAAGATAAGTCAGCGTCATGGGAGGTTCCGCCATGCTCCAATTCAGTAAGAAATGCTGCATGCCTTCCTGTGCATCCACCACATGCCACTCGGATAAGGACAAGGCCGAATGCAGCGCGGCACGAATGGTATAGGCCGCATAAGACACATGAATCCCCAGAATAATCAGCGCCCACTTCCCGCTACGGCCTATATCGTGCAAGCGCCGCACCAATAAACTATAATAGGGGAAACAGAAAAAAAGCACGGTTAATCCCATAAGCAAATGCCCCGTCAGCAGGATACCAAGGGCAATGGAATCCAACCGGCCGTATCGGAACATGGCATATCCCGTGCCGCCGGCAATAAGAAGTGCAACAAGCAGCTGAAGAAGCGTTATCCAGAGTACCCAGCCCCAGTATTCCCTGCGTGTAGCACGCCCTCGCAGGGAGAAGAAACGCTCATTCATGCAGTAAAGAAAATGGGACCAAAGGGATTTTCCGCCGGGCATAAGTTTCCCGTGGCACTCCGGGCATTCTTTGGGTAGCGCACCCTCCGCCAAGGCAATACCGGCACCGCACAATTCGCAGTTAACGTAATTAGGTGCCGCTCCGGGAACGCGAGCCAATAAAGCTGCCACCACTGTCCATTCCTTATCCCGATATGCGGCGGCGCGGGTGCCGAGGCTTATTTTCCCCTCCACCAGCAGAGCTTGCAAATCCTCCAAACGATGAGGACCGCATATGCGGTTCTCCTCATCCAAATAATAATAGTACAATGAATCAGCCATGGGGATAAAGCATAGAAGGTCCGTATTTGTTCGCACCTCGTTTACCGGGAAGCAGCAGCATAATGAAGAGGTACAAACCAAGAACAAGGTATTCTAAAAAGGAGAACAAAAAGATAGCGAGGGAAAGTATAAAGCCATTTCCGTTCAGCAAGATGCAACAAACTGCGGCAATCATCATTTGTACCATGGCTGCCACGGAAAACCATACGCCATATGCCCCGTGATTAGAATCGTGCAGGCGCCGTATAGTTACCGCAAGCAATGGTACCAAGGTACCTAAAGTGTAAAGAGTATTCACAAACACCACTCCCAGCATGAGGGGGTTTCCATAGTAGGCCATCATTGCCGCCATGCGCTGCGTTGGCGATACCCCGCCATCCTGCATAATAATGGCCTGCTGCATAAGGTCCTCACTCATGCCAAAGCCCACAACCAATTGCCCAAGCATTCCCAGCGCAAAGCTGAATAAGTACATAAACAAGTAGAATCCCCAAAATTCGGAGCGTGTTGCCCTGCCCTTAAAATCCGCATAATGGCGCAGGCAATACAAAAAGTTGTTCCACAAGTTACTGTTTTCTTCCGGGTGAATCTCCCGATGACAATGAGGACAGTGTGCCGGCGCCTCTGCGGAAACGATTTCCTGCTCACATTTCGGGCATCTTCCAATGGGAGCTGCTTCTCTGCTTACACCACAGGATGCTGCTAAAAGTTCTCCTATGGCTTGCCATGTATCCGTGCCTGCCACGGCACCAAGGCTATCCTCCTTCAACATTCCGGAGGCGAGAAAGGTGCGTATCTCCTCCTCTTTGTATGGGCCAAGCGGTTTCTTGTCCCCATCTAAATAATAATATTGCAGCATCTCGCGCTCTATTATGCACGCGCACGCATTGGGAGTCAAGCCTTCACCCGCAGAAAATATGGATGACCGCCGTGCCGTCAGTGGTAGAAGAGCCACGTTCCCTATAAGCAGGTGGGTGCGGAGCCAGGGTCCTTTGAGGTATCCTTATATGGACGGAACATAATACCCTATTAAGCTTGGTGCCCCTTGTGAATCTACAACGGTCCGGGCCTGTAGAACCACGCGTCACGTACACGGCAGCCGATTGTGTTTATAGCATAGAATAGGGCTTTTTGCAAGGTTTATCTATAACAAAATTGTTCAATGTGGAAAATTCAGGAAGGTATCTATCATTGACAAAGAGAAACGAAACGTGTAGAATTCGCGCCAGACATGACCATACCGACACTACTGACTGAGAAGCTGGCCGCCGCACTGCAAACAGCACTGGGAGAAGCCATGCCCGCAGACTTCAAACCCACTGTTACCCCGGCTCAGGATTTACGCTTTGGCGATTACCAGAGCAACGCCGCCATGATATTGGCCAAGCAAGCACGTATGAATCCGCGCGCACTTGCCACGCAAGTGGTGGAAGCCTTCGGAAACTCTGAAATTGCCGATTTAGACATTGCCGGCCCCGGCTTCATTAACTTCCGAATTAACCCGGCCTACTATGCGGAACGCACAGCGGCCATGCTGCAAGATGAGCGGTTGGGAGTCTCCGTAGTGGAAAAACCCAAAACCTTAGTGATAGATTTTTCCGCGCCGAATGTAGCGAAACCCATGCATGTGGGGCATATTCGCTCCACCATCATCGGCGATACACTGGGACGATTAGCACGTTTCCTGGGGCACACAGTCATTACGGATAATCACATTGGCGACTGGGGCACCCAGTTTGGGATGATTCTTTGGGGATGGAAAAACATACTGCAACAGGACGAACTGGAGAAAGACCCCATCGAGGCTCTTCTTGCCGTATACAAGGAAGTAAATGCCCGCTGCAAGGAGGATGAAAGCCTGCTGCCCATTTGCAAGAGCGAGCTGGTGAAACTCCAAAGCGGGGATGCCGAGAACCTCGAAATTTGGCAAAAGTGCATTGCCGTAACCAAGACCGGCTTGGAGAAGATATACGCTCAATTAAACATCAGCTTCGATTACTGGCTGGGCGAAAGCGCATACAACGATGCCTTGGCACCGCTGGTAGAAGATTTGCTTGCCAAGGGCATTGCCCGGGAGAGCGAAGGAGCCGTTTGCGTTTTCTCGGATGGTTTCCATAAGCCGCAAAACGATCCTTTTCTGGTGCAAAAAGATGGCGAGTGGGTACCGGTACCGGCCATTATTCGCAAGGCGGATGGTGGTTTCCTGTACGCTACAACAGACCTTGCTACACTGGATTACCGCACCACAAAATTCAATGCGGATTCCATATGGTATGTAGTGGGTGCGCCGCAGGAAAAACACTTTAAACAGATTTTTGATATCGAGCGCATGCGTGGCATAAGCGGCGATTTCCGCCATGTAGCCTTCGGCTCCATTCTTGGCAAGGACCGCCGTCCCTTCAAGACCCGCTCCGGAGATACCGTCAGCCTCCAGGATGTGATTGACGAAGCCATCAGCCGTGCCGCACAAGTTATCGAAACGAAGAGCCCGGATATGCCTGCGGAGGAAAAAGCACGTGTGGCAGAGGCCGTGGGCATCGGCGCTATCAAGTTTGCGGAGCTTTCCCAAAATCGCATGAGCGATTATATTTTCGACTGGGAAAAGATGCTTGCCCTCACGGGGGATACAGCTCCGTACCTGCAAAACTCATACGTACGCGTTCGCTCCATCTTCCGCAAGGTGGAGGGAGAATTCCGGGCTCCGGAGAAACTCCAGCTGGTGCAGGATGCGGAAATTCACTTAGCACGCCTTTTGGTGCGCTATGCAGAAGTGGTACCCGCCACGCTGGACGACTGCCGCCCGAATCTGCTGGCTGCCTATCTTTACGAATTGGCAAAAGCCTTCCATAGTTTCTACGAGGCATGCCCCGTACTGAAGAGCGAGGGCAGCACCCGCGAGACCCGCCTTGCACTCTGCGAGCTTACCGCCCGCGTGCTGAAGCAGGGCATGGGGCTTTTCGGCATCACAATGCCCGAACGCATGTAAGCTCCGCTTATGAGTCTCCTTCGCTTATTTACTTATTTCACCTGCGCCGCCGGTCTATGCTGGGCCGACGGCGCAGCTCTTCCCGCAGCGCCGCAAAAAGTACTACTGCCTATCAGCCTCATCACCACACAGGAGGAGACTAAGCAACTCATCTCTCTGGGCTGGCAAGAGCAGCTACTGGGTAACAGCGAAGGAGCCCGAAACTATTTTGAACAATCCCTACAACTGGAGCCAAGCCCCATGGCTCTTGCCGGCATGCTCATGCTTCTGCCATCCGGAAGCGAGGATTATTCCAAACGCCTGCAGGAATTACGCCAACTCATGGCGGAGCAAAGCTCCATTTCCCCCGCAGAAGGATTTTATCTGAATTGCTTCCTGAAACTCATTAGCGGAGATTTAGTCGGTGCTGCCGCAGATTTTCGCGCACGCGCGCTTAAATATCGCGCGGACCGTTTTGCTGCCTGCTGGGCACTGGTGCTGGGCCACTATGCAGGGCAGGGGAGTGAATTGGCAGAACTCACCCTCCATGCCAATGAGCGCTTTGCGGAACATCCCTTCATCCTCTTTGCTTCTGCACTTCAGGAAGAGCATGCGGAACATCCCTCCGAGCTTGCTCTCCAAAGAGCAGCAAAGGCTGCAGAACTTTTCCCGCACTCTGCACATATGCACTGGCTGCACGGCCATTTGCTGTACCGCCGGGGAGAGCGGAAACAAGCTGCTCAGGTTTTTGCCCGGGCCTATCAAATCGCTTCTCCTTTTTCCGAATCCTGGTATGCCTGCGGCCTCTATCTGGCCACGGCCAAACGTGGAGCCTTTCCCGGCAACTGTGCCAAGCAATCGGAGCCATTAGCCCGCTGGGAGGTTTCCACATTGCCTCTGCGCCTCCTTTTATTTCAAAAGAAGAATCCGAATACCAAGGAAATCCGCAAGGCTGTTCAAGCTGCTCAGTACAGCGGGGCAGGGGAGGCTTATACCCACTATACCCGCTGCCTGCATTCTGCCCTCCAAGTACGCTTCCTCGCTCGCAAAAGACCAAAGGCAGCAGCTCTTGCCATGAAAAAGGCAGAGGAGGAGGCCCATCGCTTCCATGTGGCTCGTACTGCTATGCAGGCTTGTAATGCCATGGAGCTTTCCTGCATGCAGCGCGCGGAGTTAGCTTGCAAGTTCGCAATTCTTGCAGCCCGCATCCATCTTTACCCGGATTCTCTCTCTCTTTGGAAGGATAGCTTGGCAGAATTGGCCAAATCGCCGCCTTCTCGCATGCTTCCACCCATTGTACCTATGGATTGATTTGTTCCATGTGGAACAAATCTTTCCTCTTCCTCTTGACGCCTCGGAGAAAATTTGGTACAGTAAGTACCGTATGAGGTTGTTCTCCGCATTACTCTTTAGCTGCATCCTTCTCTCCTCCTGTGCGTACATGCAAACGCACAAGAACATCCGTGAAGCGGATTTAAGTTACACCGGCTATCATATGACTCGTAGCCCGGAGCTTTATCAGGCAGGGAATAAGTGGTACATCGGGGTAGAAAGCCGCACCCTGCGCAAGAAATATCCGATTATTCACGATGAGGTTCTGCTCACAGGCCATAATGCACCCCGCTGGGCGGAAATATCCGCCGGAGAGCCGAGCAAGAAGATATACCATGAAATTTCGCATGGTACGGCCATGGTATTGCAGCGCAAGGATGGCTTCGCGACAACGTACGATTTAGCCGGGGAGATTGACGATTCCGGGCATAGTTGGCTGGAAACCCTACCTAAAGGAGCCACGCGCCGTACTGTGCAGGCAGAAATTGCGGGTACGGATACGAACATGCCTACCCGCTGCCTCCCGCAGCAAGAGCCCCCCCTCAGCACAAAAGTTCTTTCTTGGGCAGATAAAATCGTGATCGATTACCCCGGAACAGTGCTTTACAACATGGCCATACCCTTCATGGCTCCCTTTGTCTTCTTCCATGAATTCCTAAACGAAGATTAAGTTTCTTCTTTCTCTCTTCTACCTTATGAACAAATATCTTCTCTTCCTGCTCAGTATTGTATCCCTTTTATTCAGTTCCTGCATTGTCAGCACGCATCGGCCAGTAATGGATATGGGTCGTAGCGCACAGGGTACCCAGCTTCCCGGCAGCGTTACCACATTGTACAAACACGGCAGCGATTGGTACATTGAAGGCGTGCAGGGAAATTACCGCTTAAAAGGGCGTAAGATGGCCTATACCTTTGTGCAGCCTTATGAGGGCGGGCATTACACCCTCACACGGGGAAAAAGAGTTAGAGTGTATTACAAACTAACAGCCGATGAGGTACAGCTGATGCGAAAATACGGGCAGCTGATTACAAGCTACCGGCAAAGCAGAGTGGTGCCATATTTGCCGCAGGGTGCCGTACCCATGGCTATGCATGGCAAACTGGTGGATTTTCACAATCCCGGGAGTCCCAGCTGCGAGAACGAGGAGGGCCCTGTGGCGATTCCTCCCCGGCTGAAGGCAAATTGGAAGGCCGCTTTTGCTTATCCGCTGGCTGCCGTCGCCTTCGTGGCAGTGGATGTGCCGGGCACTGTCCTCGTGAATATGGGTGATGTTATCATCACCCCCTTTATAGGTATTTACCACCGTATAGTTTATTGATTATCAATAATTAACGATACTTATTCACAAATCAGTGAATAAGTGGGTAAAAAAATGGTCAATAAAATAGTGAATAAGTGTGCCCGGGCGAGTTATTCCCCACATGTTATCGACAGTTATTCACTTGGGGTGAAAAACAGCACATTTAAGAATCAATAAGTTAAGGTACTTACTCACTTATTCACCGGACTGATGATGATGAATTTATAAATTTATATTCTTATACATCATCAAAAAAGGGGAAATGGAGAGAAGAACCGTTAGCAGGAAGCAGCTTAAAGCTCTCTTGACAGAAGGGCGGATGCTGATACAATGGAAGCATGAGTGAGCAGGTAGGAGATTCCCAGGATGCATACTGGATGGAGTATGCCTTGGATTTGGCGCGATATGGTATAGGGACCACAAGTCCTAATCCTCCCGTGGGTGCTGTCATCGTGAAACACGGTCGCATGCTGGGGGAAGGCTACCACCGCAAAGCAGGGGAGCTGCATGCGGAGCGCCGTGCTATAGCCAATGCCATCGAACGCCAGAATGAGGGGGAACTTCCCGGAGCTACCATTTATGTAACGCTGGAACCATGCTCCAGCCATGGGCGTACTCCGCCTTGTGTGGATGCCATTATTGAGCATGGAATGAAACGCGTGGTATACGGCTCGAAGGATCCGGATCCGCGGCATCGGGGCAGGGCGGATTGGATTTTGCGGAACCGGGGCATAGAGGTTCTTGCCGGAGTGGAAAAGAAAGCCTGCGACTGCCTCATCCGCCCATGGGCACATTCTGTGCTTACTCAGCGGCCATGGGTGGTGGCAAAAGTGGCCAGCACGCTGGATGGGCACATGACTCGAAGCGGCAGCCGCTGGTTAAGCTGCCCGGAGGGATTGCGCTATGCGCACCAACTGCGGCTGGAGAGCGATGCAATACTCGTGGGCGGCGGTACTGTGCGTTGCGATAATCCGGCACTCACCATACGCATGCCGATACACCCCATACCGGAATATAAGCAGCAGCCCTGGCGCATTGTATTAACTTACGACAAGCAGAAACTGCCCGCAGATTCCACCCTCTTTACGGATGAGTTTGCCGCGCGCACTCTGGTGTACGAGGATGTGGAAGATTTGGAATACATGCTGCACGAGTTGTATTGCAAGTATGGTATTGTACAGCTCATGCTGGAATGCGGCGGAAAACTGCTGCGAAAGTTCTTGGAGCAAGGGCTGGTGAATGAGATGGTACATTCCTTGTGCCCCGTTATCGGCGGGGGAGGGGATGATATGGTGCCCGGAGATTTTCTTCCGCAGGAATTGCTATTCCAGCGGGAGAGTATTGAACCGGCGGGAATGGATATTATACTGCGTGGAGTCCTGATGCCCTTGCGCTGATGAATCGCCGTAAAACGAGCCTCTGTATCATCATCCTGCTGCTGGCTGCAATAGGAATGCTGGTTTACGGCGCATTAGTGGGTCGCACGCGCTTGGAGGAAACGCATGTGCTGCTCTCCGTGCCGGAGTGGAAGGAAGGCAGCCCGGAGGTGAAACTAGCCGTGCTGACAGATACGCATGCCATGCCTTGGGATGGCGCGTATATGGAGCGCATCGTCCGCACTGTGTTGGCGGGGAAACCGGATGCCGTACTGCTGCTGGGGGATTACCTGAATGGGCGCCCCGGTCGCCCTGCCATGGAGGCGGAACAATTCGGGGAATACTTGCGCCCGCTAGCCGCCCTGCCGTGTTTTGTGGTACTGGGGAACCACGATTATTACCACGGCTCCTTCCGTTTTCGGCGCATATTTCGGCAACTGGGTATGAAAATGCTGGAAGGCCGCCGGGAAGATGTACAGCTCAACGGCCAGGAACTTAGCTTTGGCGGCGTGCGCTGCCTTTGCACCTTCCGCACTCCCGGGCGCATCCTGCCCCCTGTGCCGGGCAGGCCGTATATCCTCTTATCGCACACACCGCTTGGGGCGGATTATGCACCGCCCGGCACACTCATTACACTAGCCGGGCACACCCACGGCGGGCAAGTGTGCCTGCCCGGCGGCAAAAGCATCATCCGGCCGGATGCGGATACGCCCCGGTGGCGGGCATCCGGCCTGCACCGCATAGGAGAGCAGTGGGAATACGTATCGCGTGGTCTTGGCACAAGCATACTGCCCATTCGCCTCTTTTGCCGGCCGGAATTGCTATGGGTCACCCTGCGCCCGGGAAATACGGCACCATCGGCAAGCTATTAGCTTGCGGCACGCCGCGGAATATGTTAGGATACCGCCATAATGTGCTACCGATTGCTCACCCTCATAAGCTGCCTGTGCCTCTCCTGCCTGCTTGCAGCTTGTTACCCGCCGCAGGTGCAGTATCCTTACACCGTGGAAATCACCCAGCGCCGCCACACGCTTAAGGATAACCTAATAGCCCTCTTACCCGCAGAGCAACAAAAACTTCCGCAAGCCATAGAGGAAGCCGCATGGCTGGCGGATACCGCATACAAAGCCGCCGCCGGCATCTCCCGGGTGAACGATTCCCACTTTCCCGGCTGGGCAGGGAATGCTCTGGTAAACGCCCGCTTGCAGGACCGCGGCCTTTGCTGGCATTACCAGCACGATATGTACCGGGAGCTGCGCCGCCGCCCGCTGAAATACTTCCGCATCGGCTGCTGCGTGCGGGATATGGGCAAAGCCTCCGAGCATAACTGCATTTACCTCTCCGCCCGGAACGATGAGTGGCCCAAGGGCTGGGTACTGGATGCCTGGATGTGGAATGGCCGCCTGAAGGTGGACGATGCCCGCCTGCTGGATGCCGAACGCTGGCACGACCTCCCCACCATTTGCCAAACTCAGGAAGCCTTCTACCCGGAAGGGCACAACTGGCCCATCGAACATTGGAGCGTTCTGCGCGCAGAGGACGGCGATTACCAAAGCTACTTCCTGCCGGAGACCCGCCGCTCCGCCCAATACCGCCGCATGTACGAAAACATTGAGCGCGGCCGCAAAGAACACCCCGGCAGCCTGACTAATTACTGATACAATGTTCCGCCTTCATTCTCTCCTCATTGGTCTTATAGCACTCTTCAGCTTAAACTCCTGCCTGTACTCGCCCTCCCTTAACTACACCGAATGGAGGGAAGTAAAAGCAGAGCGGGAAATGCTGGTGCAGCATTTATTGGATTTGCTCCCCGCCTCCCAGCGCAAACAAAAAGCCGCCCGGGAGGAAGCGCGCTGGCTGGCGGAAACCTCCTATAAAGCCGCCGCCGCCATTGCCCGCTTCAACCGCCCGCGCTATACCAGCTGGATAAATAACCGCCTGATAAACTCCCCGCGCAACCGCAAAGAACGCGGCCTCTGCTGGCATTACCAGCACGATATGTACCGGGAGCTGCGCCGCCGCCCACTGAGATACTACCGCTTGGGCTGCTGCGTATCGGACCTGAACCGTGGCACGGAACACCATGCCATTTATGCCGCCGCCAAAGGAAAATCCCTCCCCAATGCCATCGGTCTGGATGCTTGGATTTTTAACGGCCGCTTAGAATTCTACCTCCCCGCCACCATGGCTGCCGAAAAATGGGAGGATGAACCCGCCACCCTCCGCTTCCTCCAAAAACAATACCCGGAAAAACATAAAAAACCCATGGAACACTGGGCCCGCGTAAAAAGCGACCGCTACCCCGGAACCTATGTGGACAGTGATACTCCTGCCGGCCGTGCCACCCGCCAAGGCAAACTCATGCAGGAAAACATGCGCAAAGGCCTCCAAGCCCGCAAGGGAAAACTCACAAATTATTGAAACTCACGCCAACCCGGACAAATCAATCTTGTAATAAGCCGGAGTGGTATCCTCTTGCCGCAGAAATATTGCCATATATATGGGTGCATATACTATGCAGCCTTTGCTATGAACATTTCCATTGTAAAGAACTATGGCCTCCGGTAAACGGTAAGCAGGGCAATTCAACACATTGTTTAAGGCACTGTGTACTGTGTAATTTTTACCACTTTTAACCTCAATAGGTAGCACTTTAAGTAACGCATTCTTTCCCCGGGTGTAGAAATCGCGTATATACTTGTCTATCTTACGGTTGAGCATATAACTTCAACTTTAGTTAACACTTTTCCAAAAATAGGCAAAGGAAAGGAGAGCGGGGGGGCGGCACTCCGCGCTTGACAAAATACGGCTAAAGGCGTATACCGAGGCAGAGGGCAGGATGGTGAAAGACCGTAAATTACTGGATTTGGAGCAGAAGCCCATGGGGCTCCTGCTGGCGCAGTATTCCTTACCGGCCATCGTGGGCATGGCCGCCATGTCCCTGTATAACATAGTGGATTCCATCTACATAGGGCAGTGCTGCGGCACCTATGCCGTTACCGCCATGGGGCTGCTCTTTCCCATCATGAATCTCACAGTAGCCGTGGGCACGCTGGTGGGATTAGGCAGTGCCGCCACCACCTCCATCACCCTGGGGCAGCAGGACTTTCCGCGCGCTTTTCGTGTACTGGGGCATTGTGTCATGTTGGGGCTCATACTGGGCATTCTGGTGGGGTGGGTACCCTTGCTGTGGATGCGGGAGATTCTATACCTCTTCGGGGCGGATGAGAACAGCATCGGCCCTGCATCGGAATTCATGCTCGTAATGATGCTGAGCTTCCCGCTCACCTCCATGTACATGAATTTGAACCACGTTATGCGAGCCAGCGGATACCCCTATAAAGCCATGTGGAGCTTGCTCATCTCCATGGTGGTTAACATAGCCGGGGCGCACATGATGGTGTACGAATGGGAATGGGGCATGACCGGTGCCGCCCTGGCCACCACCGTGGCACAAGCAGTGGGCATGGTGTGGGTCTTGGCGCATTTTCTGAACAAGCGGCACATCCTACATTTTCGGCGGGGCATATTTAAACTGTGCGGGCCCATTACCCGCCGCATCTGCATGATAGGCCTCCCCCCCTGCCTGATGAATATATGCAGCTGCGGCATTGTGGTGCTGTTCAACTACCAATTTTTGCGTTACGAAGGGCCCATGGGCGTGGGCGCTTTCAGCATCGTGAACCGCATCCTCATCTCCGTGGCCATGGTGGTGCTGGGCATAGCCCAGGGCATGCAGCCTATAGCCGGGTATAATCTGGGCATAGGCTATTACAGCCGCGTGCGGAGAGTACTCGCCTGCGCGGTGGGCTCCGCCTTTGTGCTTACCTTTGTGGCATGGGTATTCATCCAGTGCTACCCGGGGGTACTGGTGCGCGCCTTTATCCGCGAGCAGGATGCCAATGCCACGCACATGATCGAAGTAGCCACGCAGGGCCTGCGCATTATGGGCATCATGTTCCCGCTGGTAGGCACACAAATCATCATCGGCAACTTCTTCCAAAGCATAGGCCGCCCGGTTATGAGCATTTTTCTGAATCTGCTGCGGCAATTCATCGTGCTGCTGCCCTGCCTGCTCATCCTGCCCCTCTGCATGGGCTCCGCCGGCATATGGACTGCCCAAGCCACGGCAGATTTAGCCTGCGCCCTTATTACCTACCTAGTCATCTACCTCTTCCTCAAGCGAGTATTCCACCGCAAGGACTCCTCATATTGCCATAAACCATGAATAGAATCCCCCTCATCATCGCCACCCGGAACAAACACAAAGCAGAGGAAATCGCCAAAATACTCCCGGAGCAGTTCGAGCTGCACACCCTTGCGGAATACCCGGATGCCCCGGACCCCGAGGAAACCGGCCGCACATTTGCGGAAAATGCCTGCATTAAGGCAGAGGCCATATCCGCCTGCTACCCCGGCCTGGTCGTGGCGGACGATAGCGGCATCTGCGTGGATTTGCTCTCCGGCATGCCCGGCATCATGTCCGCCCGCTTTGCCGGCACCCATGGGGAGGATATGGAAAACAACCGCAAACTCCTGCGCGAGCTGGCCGCCCTCCCCGGGCAGGCCCCCTATACCGCGCGCTATGTTTGCGCTATAAGCCTGGCCCGGGGCGGGCAGGAAATCGCCCGCTTCGAAGGCCGGGTGGAAGGCCGCATCACCCTCCGCCCTCAGGGCAGCGGCGGCTTCGGGTACGACCCCCTCTTCATCCCGGAAGGCTACTGTTGCACCATGGCGGAGCTGAGCGCCGAGGAGAAAAACCGCATCTCCCACCGCGCCCGCGCCCTGGAACTGCTGGAGGCCCACCTCCGCCGCATGCTGAATGCTTAATCCTCGTGGTGGTGGTGGCCGCAGGAGCAGCCCCCCTCCCCGCAGAAGCAGGGATGCCCTGTGGCACCCTCCGGCTCATAATCCGCATCCTCAATCTCCGGCGGCAGGGGCACATCGTCCTCCGGGTGGTAGGGCGGCTCTAAGCGAGCTGCCAGTTCCGGCGTGGCCGCCAATTCTGCGGCGAAGCACCCCATTTGGTCGCGAGTACGCAAACGCGCCCCCGCTGCCAGCAACTTCTCCGCAATCGAATCGTACCCATACTGTGCTGCCAAGTGCAGCGGCGGCATCCCGTAAGCATTGCGCGCATTCGGGTCTGCCCCCAGCGCCAGTAAAAGCTCAATGAGCGCCTCATCCGGCTCCACGCCCATAGCCGCCAGCTCCGGCCCCAAATCCACCTCATCCTGCAGCAGCATCGTAGCAGCCGGGCGCAGTTCCGCCGGGTCTCCGCCATTTAACAACTCCTCCAGAAACTCCTGCACCGGCTCATCGTAATCCTCCGGGTCCAGCTCTGCCGCCATCTCGCGCAGCTCCTCCGCTTCCACGCGCGGCTTCTCCTCCTCCTCAACGGTGATGCTATTCCACTGTAAATCGCTCATGCGCCCCATCATAGCGCATTCCCCCGCTTTTGACCAGCCTAAATCCCGACCTTCCCTCCCGCATCCCCGGAACCATCCGGGCTTATTCATCCCTCACTCTTAATAAATTGCAAAATTACTGTATGTCTATCGTATTCCAAATGCGATGTACAGCACAAAAACTGTAAGCGGTTGATTTTTTTTCCGATTCATAGATTAGGCCAAGGTGTTTTCTGATGCGTATCGTGTGTATATATTTAATGCAAGTGATTGAGTATAAGGTATCGTTATGTACATCGCATTTGGAATGAGGTATACTGAATAAAGTAGAATGGCGCAGGGCTTTCTGTGCCCATGCGTTTCGAATCTGTTTCTCACCATTCAACATCCCATGAAAATCTCTTACATTCTCTTCCCCCTTGCCTTGGCAAGCGTGGTCTTCGCCACGGATTACGGTCCTGTTACCGGCAGCAATCCGGGTGGTATCTTTGCCGTGGAAGACGGCGAATACCTCCTTTTGGAAAACGATAACTTTGTAGGCTGTTATACCGAGGATATCGGCGGTGCCATCTATGTGGGCATGGATGCCACGCTGGAACTCAAAGGCAGCCTCCATTTTCAGGACAACTGCGAATACGCATGGAAGGATGGCCAGATTTGGACAGGCGATGCGAACGATATTTTCCTCTCCGAGGGTGCCACCCTCATCCTGAACACCACCGGTGCAGGGGATGTTATCACCCTTGGCAGTGGTGTTGATTCTGAAGGCTCCGCCGGCACGGCCTCCATCATCAAGCGCGGTGCCGGCACCGCCAATTTAGGCGGTGCAGGGGAAGCCACCGATTTCGGCTTCTTCGATGGAAGCCTGATGGTGGAAGAAGGCAGCCTCGCCGTTAAAAGCACGCTGAATACCATCTCCACGGAAATAGCTGCCGGTGCCACTCTTGCCTTGCATAGCGTTTCCCAGCTGGGGGAAAAAGTTACTCTGAACATTCTGAAAGGAAACAGCAATGCAGTGAGCATCGAGGCGGGAGACGGCGTGGAAGCCACCCTCTCCGGCGTCTCGATGACAGCCACGGGCCTCACCGCCACCGGCGAAGCAAAAGGCCTGCTGGAGGGTGTCAATGTAACCATTTTTGGCAACAAGGTGAGCGATTACACCATTGCCGGTTTGGAATTGCAGGACAGCATCCTCAACCTCGGCACCGCCTCCGCTACTCTCAGCAACATCATTCTGGGAGCAAACGCCGCCATTAGTGCCAAAGGAGCCGTAACCCTGAGCGGGGAGAACGAGTTGACCCTCGGCACCGTCAATAGCACCCAACTTTCCGGCGTGAGCCTGTTGGATGGCTCCACCCTCTCCATCACCCTTACGAGCGAACTGCTCGACTCCATGGAAAGCACCTTCGACATCATCCTGAGCAATACTCAACTGGCCGAGGGTGCTATGGTGAACTTCACCTTCACGAACACCGGCCTTTCCCTCGGTAGCTGGGAAAGCATGGAAAGCGGGCTCAAGTTCAGCATGAGCCATACCATCCCGGAGCCCGCCACCGCCACCCTTTCCCTGCTGGCACTGGCCGGTCTTGCCCTTCGCCGCCGCCGTCAGTATTAAAAAGTCAACCATTCACCAACTTCCTTCCGGCGCCTCTGCATCGAATCCTTCCGTGTAGAGGCGCCTTTTACTTTTCCTAACCCCACCCCCTTTTTATTATGTCCGATACCGTTTCTGATGTTACCAACGATAATGCGAATGAAATGCTCACCTCTGCCGTATCCCCGGAAATATCGGTGGAAGAAATCAGCGTTGTGTTCAATGTGACGAACCTGAACGCGTCCGGGGAAGGTTCCCTTGCCGATGCCATCGAAAAGGTAAACTCTTACACGGGGACAGATGCCCCCATCATCCGATTTGATTCATCCCTCAGCGGTCAAGCCATTGTATGGGAAGGGGAACTCTCCATTACTCACGATTGCAGAATCAAAGGTTCAAACGTTGTCATCACAGCGGAGAATGTGAACCTTGCGGCGCAGAATGTGAAAATGGAAAATGTGCATTTGAATGCACCCCTCAGCGTGGGTAATTCCACGGCTCCCCTTGTCCTTTCCGGTACAGGAAACGTTATCTACAGCTCCGGCGGAGATGTGATTCACCTCAGCATGTCCGGAGCCGATTTATCAGGTTTTGCTGCGGAGGTCATCAAACACCGGGAAGGAGCTGTGCAAAATGGTAGTTTTGCATGGAGCAGCGGGGAGAATCTGAATCTTGTGATGGAGGATAGCACCTTTACGATAGACTCCATCTCCGCCACCATTAACGGGCAAGATACTGCCCAGTATAAATCCGTTAACGAGGGAGACGGGAATAGCGGAGTATTCTCCCCGGATGTGAACGTGGGCAATGGCGGCACTTGGGAAATGGAAATAACCCTCACCAATGCCGCCGCCGTACCATTGGAACTTACTGCCCTTTCTCTGGATGCAGTCGCCTTTAATTCCGAGGGTAAACTTCAGGACGATGATGCCTTTAATCGCAAGGTACGCTTCACCCTTTTCGATGCGGAAGGCACGGAGCTGGGGCAAATTGTCCACACCTTCTTCTATCCCTACTACAATACAAGCGGCACAGCAACAGGGCCCGTGTATACGGTTGTTTTGGAACTTAACAAGGATAAAATACTCACCCTTGCCGCCGGAGAAAGCATCAGCCTCAAATTGCAAGCCGCTCCCGGTTACGAGGATGTGGATAAGACATACGGCACTTTTGTGGGGCTTAGGAACATCTCCTTCCACACACCGGACACAGCGGATACGGCTGAAATTTTAGTGAATAGCACCGGCATTACCAGCGATACCATCCTCCGTCCCCTTGGTAATTCCCTGTATCAATATCGTTTGGAGAAGAATCTGCCGGTGCTTGCGGAGAAAACCCTCACCCTCGAATCCTATACCAGCCTGTGCCTTACCGGCAGCGAGAGCGCCATTGAGATAGCAGGGCATTTTGTAGTGCAACCGCATGCTACTCTTCAGCTTGGGGAGGGCAGCCTCAACATTTTATCGGGCGGCAGCCTCGAAGTGGCGGAAGCCATCCTTAGCGGTGGTAACATTGTTATTGCTGCCGGTGCTACGACCAACATCAAATCCAGCGTGGTGGAATCTCTCTCCATTTCTTCCCAAGCAAATTGCCAAATCCTCGGCAACGATTTCAGCAATCTGGCATTGCAAATCCTCAACCCGGATGAAAACAATAAGATAGACCTCTCCGGTAACTACTGGGGCACCACGGATATGGAAGCCATTTATGCCATGCTGGGCGAGAATGCTTCCTATGTGACGATTAACAGCGTCCTGCCCTCATTCGAATCCACCATCTATACCGTTACCAGTTTGGAAAATTCCGGCATCGGCACCTTACGCGAGGCCATTACCCAAATAAACAGCAACACGGGCGAAAGTTCAATCATGATTGAGTTTGCTCCGGAACTCGCCGGAAAAACCATAAATCTTACCTCCTCCCTCCCCACCCTTACCAAGGATTGCTTCATTTCCGGCTCTAATGTAACACTTTCTAACTATGGGATTAACAGTTCGGCTAATCTCGTTCTTAGGAACATTTCTCTCCCCGGCATCACTCTCTCCTCCGCCGGTTCTCTTTCCGGTTCCGGCATTACCCTTACCTCTGCGAATGCCATTTACCTTTCCAACTGGGACGGTGGTACGCTGGATCTCTCCGGCATCACCACCACTGCGGCAGATGCTTACATCGCCCTGTATGGCTCACTGAGTGATGTGTCTCTTCCTGCCACTTCCTTCCCCGGTGGCTATAAGCTGGTGAGCGATGTGAGCATCTCCTCCGGCAAGGTGACCACGCTGGAGGAAGGTGTGAGCGTGAACATGCAGGGGTATGATTTCAACGTCTACGGCACGTTGAATGCCCAATACAGTACTGTGGCGGATGCCTTCGTATCAAGCAGCAACAATGCCCGTATTTATGTGCAAAAAGGCGGCACGGTGAACCTGAAGAATGCCAACATCAACTGGAGCGGTAGCAACAGTTATGTGGATGTCTATTCCGGCGGCAGCTTCACCATGGAGGGCGGCAGCCTGAGTACGACCGACCGCACCTACATTTACAGCGGTGGCACGGCTTCTTTGACCGGTGTTTCCGTAAACCAAAACATTTCCAACTACGGCACGCTGACCTTGGAAGGTGTAACAAGCACGAACTATATTGAAAGCCATGGCACACTGACGGCCACGAATACAAGCACGAGCAACTACCTCAAGATAATGGGCAGTGGCGTGCTGGATGGCGTGAGCTGTCTGTGGTTGGAGGTGGATTCGGATGCGGACATCACCACCGGGGAAACGGGCGTCACCATGACAGGTACGGAAGTCTTCCGTCTGAATGGCTTTAACGGCAATGTGGGCACGCTGCTGGAGAGCATCACATGGCAAGCCACGGCCGATGGGGATAAGTATATCGGCCTGTATAGCAGCTTGAACGATGCCACGCTCACGGCTTTGGACAGCACTGCCTTTACCGGTGGCTATAAGCTGGTGAGCGATGTGAGCATCTCCTCCGGCAAGGTGACCAC
>CAYSYD010000002.1:0-17435 GCA_964435145.1 uncultured Akkermansia sp. | reverse complement strand
GGCTTCTTTGACCGGTGTTTCCGTAAACCAAAACATTTCCAACTACGGCACGCTGGCGTTGCATAATTGCCGCATGAATAACAAGGAAGTGAGGGTGTATGAGGGAGCTTCTGCGGATATTCAAAACACGCGTGGCATTAGCAAGCTGACGATTTATCTGAGTGGTGCCACGCAGGTGATTACGGGCAATGATTTCTCCGCCACCACGCTGGTACTGAATGATTTGGATGCGGGTGAGGTGATTGACCTTTCCGGTAACTATTGGGGCACGGCGAATAAGGAGGAGATTATTGCGAAGATTCAGAATTACGATGCGGAGCATGTGATTCTCGACCACTGGATTGTGGGGCAGCCGGAGGAGGATTTCGTGGTGCAGTCCTTAGTGGGCGATACGCTGGCTTCTGCGGATACGCGCAGCATGATGGTGCAGTTCTCCCACAAGCTGGATGAGTCCACCATTGCCGGGAATGTGTACTTGGAGAATCTGATGGGTGAGCGTGTGGAGGTGACGAGCTGGAGCCACGACCACGGCACGCTGACGCTGCATTTCGATGCGCTGCCCACGGATGGTAAGTACCATGTGGTGCTGGATGCCGGGCTGGCGAATGAACACGGCAAGAGTCTCCGTGTGGAGGAGGGTGCCACGGATTGCCGCCTGGAGTTCATGGCGGATATTACGGCGGAGAGTGTGGAGAGCATTCGACTGCCGCAGTCGGATGCGCCGGGGTATATCGATGTGATGCTGGATGGCGCAGTGGATGGCAGCACGCCGGATGCGGCGGGTTTCCTGCTGGTGGCTCCCGGCGGTGCTACGGTGGAGATTACCGGGGTGGAGATGTACACGGATTGCATTATCCGTGTGCATGTGGCCGGGCTGCCGGAGGTGGGTGAGTATGCGCTCACGCTGCCTGCCACGCTTACGGATGCCGCCGGTAACCGTGTGGTGCAGGCCGGTACGCCGGTGAGCTTTACGGTGGAGAGTGCCGATGTGACCATTGAGGATACGGTGGGCAGTTACAGCGGGCTCACGAATGGTTCCGTGGAGGTGGCGTTCCAAGTGCAGAATGTGGGTAATGCGGCCGCAGAGGGTACCGAGGTGGAGATTTGGCTCACCACGGATGGCACGGCGGAGGCTGTGCTGCTGGATTCCTTTGCGCTGGAGATGCTGGCGGCAGGTGGCACGGCGGAGGTGCTGCACACGCTGAACCTGAACAATGTGCCCGGCTTGCTGGCAGGCCATTACACGCTGGTGGCTAAGGTGAGCGGCGGGGAATCTCTGGCGGTGCTTTCCGCGAATAATGCCGGCAGCATTGGCTCGCTGGAGCTGGCTTATCCGCCGGCAGCAGACCTCAAGCCGGCGTTGGCAGGCGGCATCTCTGCGCTGAGCCCCGGACAAACGCTGGATGTTATCTGCAGCCTGAGCAATATCGGCACGGTGGATGCTGATTCCATCGGCACAGTGCGGATTGGCATCATCCCGGCCGGCGGCACTATGGCGGATATGGTGCAGATTGGTGTGTGGGATATGTCGGATGCCACTCTGTCTGCGGGCAGTGCCGAATCGTTTGCCATTACATGTACGGTGCCCGGGGATATTAAGCTGGGTGGCAGTGTGCAGATGGTGGCTGTGCTGGAATCTGCGGTGTACGAGCAGCCGGGTACCACGGAGAACAATGTGTTCGTTTCCGAGGTGCTGCAGCTGGAGAAGTGCCTCTCTATCTCCACTTCCGTGGATTCCGTTACGGAGGGCAGCAGCACCCGCGTGGTGTACACCATTACCCGCACGGGCGATTGCAGCGAGGCTCTCGTGGTGCAGCTGAGCAGTGAGCAGGCTGCCCGCCTGAGCCTGCCGGAGACGGTGACGATTGCCGCCGGGCAAAGCTCTGCCCGCTACCAGGCCCGCGTGGTGAATGATGCCGAATACACCGGCAATGCGGAAACCACTATCTCCGTAAGTGCGGAGGGCTATATGGGCAGCAGCACGAATCTGACGATTACGGACGATGAGAAACCCACCATCACGGTGCAGCTGGTGCCTGCCACCGTGACGGAGGGTGCGGATACTATGCTGAGCGGTACTATCAGTATTGATACCATCAGCACCACGGATACCATTATCAAGCTGGGTAGCAACCTGAGCGGCCAAATCAGCGTGCCGGCAGAGGTCATCATCAAGGCCGGGGAAAGCAGCGCTTCCTTCGAGGCTAAAGTGGTGGATGATTCCACGGCGGAAATTGATAAGGAGGTGAAGATTACTGCGGCTTCCACCGGCTTTAACAGCGGTACGGCCACGGTGAAGGTGGCGGATGATGATTTGCCGCAGGTGGAGCTGGTGCTCAGCAAGGAGATAGTGTCCGAATCCGATGGGTACTATGCCCTTACCGCATCGCTGGTGCGCACGGGTGGCTCCACGGAGGCCATCACGGTGAAATTGCAGGATGCGGACGGCATCGGGCTCATTCTGCCCGCGTCCATCCCCATGGGTGCCGGGGTCACAAGGGTGAACTTCACCATCGGTGTGGTGGATGATGCTCTGGCCAATGGAGAGCGCACGGGTACGATTCGCGGTACCATCACGATTGATGATTGCGGCTGCGATGCTTCTTCCTCTTCCAATGGCGGCGTGTTCGAAAGCACCCTCACGGTGCAGGATAACGATAGCCCCGCGCTGACGGTGAGCCTGAGCAAATCCGTGCTGCGCGAGGGCGGCCAAGAGGTGGCTGTGCTGACGGTGACAAGCAATTATGTGAGCGATGCGCCGGTGGTGGTGACGCTTTCCGACGGCGGCTTGCTGAATTTGCCCGCCACGCTTACCATCCCTGCCGGCAGCACCACAGTGTCCTGCGAGGTGACGGCTAAGGCGGATGGCGTGTCCGATGGCACGCAGTACACCACGATTCTGGCTACGGCGGAGGGCTACATCAGCGGCCGTGGTTATATGCAGGTAACGGATATGGATGTGGCGGATTTGGTGGTGGATTCCATCACGCCGGATGGTGCTGCCATTTCCGGCAAGACGGTGCAGGTGAGCGTGCTGGTGCGCAACCAGGGCTATGCCGCCACAAGCGGTACCGCAGCGGTGGAAATCCGCCTCTCCGATGGCACGGTGCTGGGCACGGTGCGCACGGGCAGCGCCCTTGCCGCCGGGGAAAGCACCACCCTCACCACCACGGTGACTCTCCCGCAGGTGAGTGGCCAATACACCCTCGTAGCAGAGGCGGATAAGGCTAACCAGTATGCCGAGCTGGAGGAAACGAATAATACGAAGGTGAGCAGTGCCTTCACCATCGGCTCCGGTTACTCCGTAACGGCGAATATTGCCCAAGAGGTGCTCTATGCCGCAGGAACCATTAACCTGAGCGGCCAACTGACGGCCACGGCGGAGGGCTTGGATGTGGCCGGCCAAACGGTGAATCTGTACCTGTACTATAACGGAAGCCAGCTTAAGAAACTGACGGTGACCACGGCCGAGGATGGCAGCTACAGCACGGAATACACGATTCCCACAGGGCTGGCAGGAAACATTACGGTGAAGGCCGGCGTACTCTCCGAGATGAGCGATACGCTGGATGCCGTGCCGGTGGCCGGCTTGCGCCTTAATACCTCCGCCCGCGATTTGCAGTGGCTCCTCGAGAAGGGCAGCAGCAAGAGCGGCACCATCTCCGTGACGAATAACGGCGCGGTGGACCTGCACAATGTGCAGCTGCTGCCGGAGGGCCTGCCGGAGAACGTGAGCTTCACCATCGATACCCCGGCCATGGATCTGGCCGCCGGGCAGACGGTGCAGTTCCGCTATACCATTACCGGAAACGAGCTGAACGTGGGCGATTTGTACTCCTCCATTAGCCTGAAAGTGCAGAGCGATGAGGGTACCTCCCTCGATGTGCCGGCCTATTCCTATGTGATGAATCCTCTGGCGGATATTGAGCTTTCCACCCGCAATATCGACATGATTGCCAATAATGAAGCTGCTCGCTATGTGGAGCTGGTTATCAGCAACGTGGGCGGCGGCGATACCGGCAAGGTGACGGTTTCCCTCCCGAATGTGGAGTGGATGAGCCTGTACTCCGGCGGTACCATCGAGAACATCGCCTCCGGGGAATCCGCTACGGTGGTGCTGAAGGTGGATCCCACCAAGGCAGATATCCTCCTGAATGCTCCGTATGAGGGCTCTATTGCCATCAACTCCGAAAACGGCGGCAGCGAGCGCGTGTACTATGATGTGACCTTCGTGGATGCGGACAAATGCAGCCTTACGGTGCAGGCTATCGATATATATTCCCTCCAAATGACGGAGAAGGATATCATCGCCAATGCTAAGGTTCGCCTCTTCAATGCCTATACGAATGAGTGCGTGGCAACAGGCTATACCGATGCGGATGGCTTGGTACACTTCGATGAGCTGGAAGCCGGTGCCTACTACATGTATGTGGATGCAGACAACTGCGACCGCTATTCCACCAACCTTGTGCTTTCCCCCGGCGAAAACCGCACCATTGAGGCTTATGTGGCCAATACTACGCTGGAGTATACCTTCACCGTGACTCCCTCCGAAATTGAGGATGAGTATACCATCACCCAAACGGTGGATTATGTGACCAACGTGCCGGCGGCTGTGGTGGTGTTTGAGGATTCTGTTATCGAAGTGCCGACTCTGCATTACGGTGAATCCGTTGTATTCAACTTTACCGTGAGTAATTATGGTCTTGTGGCAGCACAGAATTACTCGCTGACTTTGCCGGATATCAGTGATATTAAGTTTGAGATACTTAATCCCATTACCAGTTTGGCTGCCCAAAGTTCCCACGAATTCTGGGTGAAGGTAACGGCTGTGGCTGATACGGAAAATAAGAGCGGTGTGATAGGCGGACAGGCCGAGTTTGCGGATTTGGTGAAGCAGTATTGGGAGGATTGCGGTAAGAAGCAAAACTCTGCCACCATCAAATCGGGTGATTACAAGATTAATGAACTCTGGTGGATTGGCATCAGTTCTTTTGTGGATGCTATCTTCCCGGAAATTGAGCTTCCGTGGGGGGATACTCCCATCACTCTTCCTGTTGTTGGACCCGAATGGGAAAAAGAGCCCACCGAAAAGACGCCGGTGAAGGTGAAGGTGGAGGAAGAAGCTTGTACTCCCTGCCAGCAACAGGTGGTGGAGGCCTTGACTCAGTACCTGACTTACGTGGGCAATAGCACGGCTATCATCTCTTCTATGGCAAAGAACGGAGCTGATATTCTTGATATGGCCGACATCAAGGGAGTCGATGTTGAGTTCTGGGCTGAATTTGCAGAAGGCGCAATTACGCTTGGCAAGGATGCTTATGAGGATGCTCAGAAGCCGTATGAGCTGCTTGTTCTCGATTACCAATACAGAATAAAACTCTTGAATGGTATTCTTGACATTGTTAACGGCTGCCTTGAGGATTTTGACCCCACGCGCCCGGATTTCATATGGCTGCATGATGTAAAAGATGCTGCAGAGGATGAGTTGGAATATGCACAGCTTACCCTCGGGCGCCACATCTTCAGGGCTACAACTAAATATGGCGTCTTGGCTGATTTGGTTGATCTTGGTGTTGCTATTTCTATTGGTTATAAATGGATTAAAGAGAAAGTCGTAGAAGAGCTTGTCGATGGGATAACATCCTTCTTCGATGATCTCATTACTGATTTCCTTGAAAGCCACAATAAGTGGTATGGAGATCTCATCGATAGCTATAAGGATTTGGTTGAAAAGACAGAGAACACCGATTTGGATAAAATTAAGGGAACATCCGATACTTTGGATTATATCTGGAGTACAGATATGAAGAAGGAGTTGAAAGATTTCCTTGATACCTACGAGCATACGGATTACCTGAAATATTACGAACGTGTAAAGGAAATCAGGAAATTCTATGGTGAGTTCAATAAATGCGTAGAGAAATCCTCCTTGATTTTCGATAAGATAACCAATGGTGATAAAAGTGCAGTGGATTCCTTGCTGATAAACTTCGTTCCGGATTACATTACGGACGAAGAATTAGCAATACTGGAACCCATGGCAGAAACTGCAGGTGTGGATTGGTCCGTGTTCCTCGAGTATGTGGATAAGTGGAATCGTACGCAGGACTATTATGCCCGTGGTATTATCTACGAAATAGATGTGCCCATTGGAGAATCTGTAGAGTTTTTCTCGATAGATCAATTGCAGGCATATGCAGAGCAATCGGCTAAGCTGGATGAAAAGATGGAAGAGGTAGGAGCTTCTTCTCCCGATGAAATGATGGATATAACATCTTCAACGCTGTTCGACAAGATTCTCACCGGTGAGAGTGAAGTCTGCGCCCGTGTGAAGTTGCAGTTTACCCAAACGGCTACCATGTCCCGCGAGGCGTTCGATGGGATGTTCACACTGTCGAACGGCAGCTCGATGGGAGACATGACGGATATCCACTTCTCCGTATGGGTGCAGGATATGAACGGGGTGGATGTGAGCGAATACTTCAATATCACCTACTACGATGTGGAGGGCTTCGATTCCCTTACCGGCGGCACGCTGGGGACGGGTGAGTACGGAGAGGTAGCCATTCGCTACATCCCGTCCGCTGATATTGCAGCGGAGGGTAGCGAGCAGTACCGTTTCGGCGCCACGCTCACCTATACGGATCCGAGCGATGGAGAGAGCAAGACGCTTAACATTACCCCGGTGACGCTGACGGTGAATCCCTCGCCGAATTTGCAGCTGCATTACTTCCTGACAGAGAATGTGTATGCGGATGATCCGTTCAGTGCGGAGATTGAGGCGGCACAAAAGGCGGAAATCGGCCTTTTGGTGACGAATACCGGCAAGGGTGTGGCGAAGAACTTCACGCTGACGGATTTCCACCCGGAGTTTGTGGAGAATGAACAGGGGCTTGCGTTGGAGCTGACGATGCTGGGCTCCTCCCTGAATGGCGGTGCTTTGCAGTCCACGGGTACCACGCTCAACTTCGGCAATCTGGAGGGTGGCACGACTTCCGGTGCTGTGTGGTATTTCCGGACGAATATGCACGGGTACTTCGAGAATTACGAGGCGAGCTTTACCCGAGTGGATAGTTTGGGCAATACGGCTTATATGACGAATGGCACGGACGTATCGCTCATCGAATCCGTAGAGACGCATTTGCTGACCCGCAGCATGGATGCGGATGGGGATGGCAAGACGGATTTCCTGGTGAATGATAAGGAGGATGCTCGCGGTATGGCCGATGGGCTGTACTTCGGCGATGGCAGCTATGCCGATGTGAATGGGGTGACGCTGGTGCAGAGTTCCACGGGTACGCTGGGTATGGGTAACATGACGATTACCCTGAACATGTACGCAGAGGAAGGCTGGAACTACTTCCGCATTAGCGACCCGGGTGCAGGCAATTACCGCATCGAGGGCATTTCCGTGGGCGGCGTACAGCTGGATGCCGATATGTTCTGGCAGACGGATCGTGTGTTTGCCGCAGATGGTTCCGCCACTTACATTCCGCGCTTGCATTGGCTGGGCGAATTCACGCAGGCCGGATATGTGGACTTTACCATTACCTACAGCTCTGTGGACGAGAAGGCACCCGGAGTGGAGAGCATCTCCGGGGTGGAGGATATGAGTGCTGTCCGCGAGGCGGTGGAGACGCTCACCATCACGTTCGATGAGGCGGTGAATACGGCCACCTTCGGCCTTGCGAACATGGAACTCCGCTTGGAGAACGAGGTGGTGGACCTTACAGGCCTTACCTGGGAATGGGTGGATGCTAAGACGCTGCGCCTCACAAATCTGGCCGATTACACCAAGGCAAATGGTGCGTACAGCTTCCGCGTGCTGAATGGCGGCGTGGAGGATATCTACGGCAATGCCGGGGATGGCTCCGGCCGCCAGGTGGCGTGGACGCATGTGACGAAGCGTGTGGCGGTGCAATATGTGGAAGGCCATACGAACCGCAAGCTCAATAAGAGCGTGGATGCGCTGATGGTGACCTTCACGGAGGCGGTGGCTTACTTCTCGGAGGATGCCGTGGAGGTGGTCCACCGTGCGCCGGATGGTACGGTGACGGAGCTGTCCGATTTGGAAGGTATTACAATTACCCGCATGGATAATGAGGGTAAGATGTTCCTCATCAGCGGGCTGGAATCCATCCAGACCTACGGCGACGGCTACTACGCGCTGACGGTGGATAGCTCGAAGGTGGTGGATGCTGCCGGTAATGTGGGCATGGGTAATCTGCCTGTAAGCTGGGAGCTGCACCAAACGCCGCCCAGTGTGGTGAACCGCAGTTTTGTGCTGGCGGAGCAAACAGTGCAGGAGATTGATACCCTTACGCTGCACTTTAGCCATGCCGTGAGCAGCCTGGACCTCTCCAAGCTCACGCTCACCTGCAATGGCGAGGTGTACACCAGCAGTGCCCTTACATACAGTATCGATGCTTACGACCCCACGCTGGTAACGGTGAAGGGTATCAGCAAGGCCGTGCCGGCCGGTAAGGCTGCTACCCTGCCGGATGGCGATTGGCAGCTCTCCGTGGATATGAGCGGCGTGGAGGATATCTACGGCAATATCGGCGAGGGTACTTACAGCACGGATTGGCAGGTGGATACCGTGGCCCCCGTGGCGCTGGAGGGTATTACGCTCAATGGTAAGGAGAGCCTCATCGTGGCGGATACTACGCTTACTGTGGGGGCTGCCCTGCCGGAAGCCGGGCTCACGGTGAGCATTTACGAGAAATCCCCCACGGCCAATGGCCTGGGCACGCTGCTCTGGAGCGGTGTGGTGGAGGGCGATGTGCTTTCCCGCGAGGTGACGCTGCTCAATGGCGGTACTCGTACGCTGACGATTGTGACGACGGATGCCGCCGGCAATGCCACGAGCAATAGTTACAATGTGCTGGTGGATATGGTTGTGCTTACCGTGGCCACCGATTTGGAGGCGAGGTACAAGGAGCTGCCGGATGCCGTGCTGCTTACCTTCAATGCCGGTATTACGGAGTTGCCGCTCTCCGCGCTGAGCCTTACGGTGAATGGTACGGCCGTTTCCCTGGAGGGCGCCACCATTACCCGCCTGAGCGATTCGCAGTGGCAGCTTTCCGGCTTGCAGGCACTGGGCGATACGGTGGGCTCGTACCAATTGAGCGTGGAGCTGAGCAGCCTGGCGAAGAGCCTCTCCGGCTTGGCCGGCAGCGGCAGCTACACGCAGAGCTTTATGTACGACCCCGTAACGGAGGTGGAGATTACCGGTTGCGAGCTGACTTCCACCGTGGAGAAGGTGACGGGGCTGAGCATCAGCTTCAGCACGGCTATTAACTACGCTGCGCTGGAGGAGACCGGGCTGCTGAGCAGTGCGGTGCGCTTGGTGAACCAGGCGGATGGCACTGTGGTGTTGCTGGATGCCGCCGGCTTTGCATATGCGGATAAGGTACTCACTTGGAACGGCACGCAAACACTGCCGGGCGGTACATACGCGCTGGTGGTGGATGCTGCCTTGCTGACGGCGGCTAATGGTGCCCCGCTGGTGGGCAATGCTTCCACGGCGGAAACTTCCATTGTGGATTACAAGGGGGATGCCCTGCTGCTGGGTGCTTCCGGCTTGAGTTACAGCGCTCCCTATGCCGTGGATTGGAATGGCGATGGCTATGCCGATTTGCTGGTGGGCGAGAAGTCCGGCAGCGAGGGTAAGGTACGCTTGTATCTGAACAACGGCAGCGGCGGCTTCTCCAATTTCACTTACCTGCAAAGCAATGGCGCGGATTTGAGCGTGAGCGCCAATGGTTGCCAGGGTATCGTGGTGGCTCTCCAAGATATTACGGGCGATGGCGTGGCCGATTTGGTGGCCGGCTTGAGCAATGGTACCGTGCAGTACTATGCCGGCACTGCCTCCGGCGGCTTCGGCGCTGCTGTGGAGCTGCCGGATGCCTCCGTGGCAGGCAGCCGCGCTTACCCGGTGTTTACCGATTGGAATGGCGATGGTACGGTGGATTTGGTACTCGGTACGGGTGCCGGTACGCTCATGGTGGGCCTGGGCAGCAAGGATGCCGGCACGGGTGCCCTTAGCTTCGCCACACCGGTGGCGGTGGCGGGTATTGAGGTGCCGGGTCGCGCCGCTCCCGCCTTCGCCGATGTGAATGGCGATGGTATCGCAGACCTCTTGCTCGGTGCCGGGGATGGCAGCCTGACGCTCTACTACGGCAGCAGCACCGGTTACCACAAGGTGGGTAACTGGGAGCTTCCCGGGGTTTTCTGGGAGCGCAGCCGCATTACGCTGGCGGATTTGAATGCCGATGGCAAGGCGGACCTCATCGTGGGCGGCAGCACGGGGGATGTGTATGTGGTGTACGGTGCGAATCCCTCCGGCAGCTGGGCGCAGGCGGTGGAGATTGAGGCCGGTGCCGCTATTACAGCCACACATACCGCAGTGCAGGGCTCCGATGTGACCCTCAGTTGGACGGCGGAGCATACCGACAGTACCACGCGCTATCTGCTGGAGGTGGCCGATAATGCCGCCTTTGCCAATGCCACGGTATACAGCGGCTTGGAGGCCTCCTCCCTTGTGCTGGCTGCCCAGCCGGATGGCACTTACTACTGGCGTGTGCAGATTCTGGATTCCGATAAGCCGGCGCTGCAAGGGGATTCCTACATGGTGGACGTGACGGCTCCCGGTGCGCCGGAAATTCTCTCCGCAAGCGTGGTGGATAATACGGCCGTGCTGAGCTGGGCGCCCCAAACGGATGCCAGCGGCGTGGTGTATGAGCTGCGCTATGCCGCCGGCTTGGAGGGCCTTAGCTCCGCTTCCGCCATCAGAACCACGGAAACCGGGCTTAATCTCTCCGGCTTGCCCGCCGGTACTTGGTACTGGCAGGTGCGCGCGGTGGATGGTATGGGCAATGCCGGCGCTTGGACCACGGCGGAGGAGAGCTTCCGTATCGATGAGATTGTGGCTCCGGAAAGCACGGCCGGCCGCTATTGGGCTGCGGGCTTGCTCACCTCGGATGGCCGGCTCCTCGGCGGTTACAGCGATGCAGATAAAACCGGCACGGATGATTCCCAGATGTGCTGGGCTGCCGCCTCTGCCAATATGCTGGCATGGTGGCAAACGCAGTACGGTGTGGCAAACTTCAGCAGCAGCGAGGTGCCCGCCACGGCAGATGCCATCTTCGGCACTTTCATCCGAAATTGGGCGAATGTGAGCGGCCGCGAGGAATACGGCCTCACTTGGTGGATTTCCGGCAACTCCGAGAATGCCAGCTATGGCTCCTTCTATGCCACGCATTACACGGGCTCCGATGCGCAGGGCGCTTACTACGCCCCGCATTACGATGCCGCTGCCACCTCCGCCTTGGTGAAGGAGATTAGCCTTACCGGGGCAGATGCCGCGCAGATTGCCCGCGATTGGGCTGCCGTGTACGCCGCAGGCGGTATGATGAGCTTGGGCGTGTACAGCAGCATGAGCGGTACAACCCCCATGGGCGGCCACACACTCACCCTCTGGGGCTTTGCCACGGATACCAACGGCCGCCTGACGAGTATTACCGTAACCGATTCCGACGATGCAACGGAGGGCGCCGTAACGCTGAATCTGGTGTACAATGTGACGAAGGGTTACTACCAAGTAGCCCAGAGCGGCAGCCGCCTTAATGGCCTCCTGCTCGGGGATTACACCTGCTTGGGCGCCTTCGATAAGGCGGATGCGGAGAACAGCGCCCCGGAGGGTGCTGAATCCATCACCCTCACCCCCCCGGCAAACGGCTCCACCATGAGCGAATCTCCCATCCGCAACTGGGTGGGCGCCGGCGATACGGAGGACTACTACTCCTTCACCGCTTCCGATGTGGGTATTTACCATGTATGTGTGGATGCCGCAAAGCTGGAGAGTTCCGTGTGGCTGAGTGTGGGTACTCTGGATGCGGAGGGTAACTTCTCCGTGGTGAAGGAGGCCCTCCTCCTCCCGAATAGCCCGATGACCGGCGTAACGGGGCTCCGCATGGAGGCCGGTATGCAGTACTACGTTCGCATTAGCACCGCAGAGGGTGCCGCCGGTACCTCCTATGATCTGTACGTGCAGGGCGATATCGATGAGGCCAGCCCGGTAACGGATAACAATACCATGGATAAAGCCTGGAAACTGGTGAAGACCAATCGCGAGGATGCCACGGTAACCAGCTGGGTGGGCGCCGGCGATGCGCTGGATGTGTACTACTTCGAGGTGGATGAAACCTGCACCTTCAACCTCCTGCTGGGAGACCTGGAGAAGAATGCCAAGGTGAAGCTCTACTACGATAACGGGGATGGCACCCTCGGCAATTACCTGACGCGTACCGTGCGTGCCGCAAGCGGTTTGAATTATAGCGAAACCCTGGAAAAGGGCGTGTACTACCTCGAAATCGCTTCCTACGATAATGGCGGCGGCCGTTACAACACCTCCTATACTCTGGAATTGGAGAAGGTGGTGGATGGTACCGCCACCAGACTCGAACTGGCCAGCACCAGCCCGATTACGGATAATAATACCATGGATTCGGCCACGCAGCTGGAGATGGTCTCCTCCGCGGATGCCGTCATCAGCAGCTGGGTGGGCGCCGGCGATGCGCTGGACTTCTACAGCTTCAATGTGGCACAGGAAGGCACACTCAGCCTCTGCCTCAGCGAGCTGGAGAAGAATACCAAGGTGTACCTCTACCAGCAGGATGCGGAGGGTAACACGATGCAGGCCGGTTACTGGTCGGTACGTGCTAACCGTGGTTTGGATACCGAATTGCAGCTGGAAGCAGGTAACTATTTCCTGGAGATTGCCTCCTACGACAATGGCGCCGGCCGTTACAACACCACCTATGCTCTGGAACTGGAGAAGGAGGAGAACGGCGAGACGAAACGCTACGCTATTGCCGGTGGTGGTCTCGGCTAAAATTGAGCTGCCAAACAAAGCCTCTCACCCCGCGCGGGCGGGAGGCTTTCCTTTGGCGGAAAAAGCTGGAATATCAGTTTTTGTGTGCTATACTCTGCGCAAGCCTTATTGTGAGATGAAACAATACTTATTTGCAGATGGTGTGGAGAATGTATCCTTGGCCGGCGGGATGGTGCGGCTGGATCTTTTCCACTATGCCGGGCGCCCGGCAGAGGGGCAGCGGGAGCTGCCGCGCGAGGTAACCCGGCAGCTGGTGCTGCCCCCTGCTGCGTTTATGCGCGCATTCGAATCCATGGAGCGTTTTGTGGCAGAGCTGGAAAAATCCGGCCTCGTGCAGCGCGGTGCTGCCCCCAAGACCGCTCCCCAAAAACCTTCCCCCAATTTTGAATAAATGATACCGACAACAGAGGCGGCGGCCACAGCTAAGGCCTGCCTGGAAGAGATTTGTAAACTGGTGCCCGGTGCCGGGAATCCGGAGGCACTCATCGGGGAGCAGCCTGCCGATAGCCCGGAGCGCATGGCGGAGGTGCTTACCGCGCTGCGGCTCAAACCGGAGTGGCGGGAGGATGTTTCCGTGGATGAGCTGGCCACGCATTTCGGCTCCCCCGTGCCGCTGCTGCTGGGAAACGCCAACTGGGTGATTTTTCTGGGCTGCCGCCGGGGTGCAGAGGGGGAGGAGGAGCATTACGCCGTGTTCGACCCCCTCTCCCGCGAAAGCGGTAAAGTCATTTTCCTGAAACAGGCCGCCCTCTGCAAAGCCTGGGAGGGCAAGGCCATGTTCCTGCGTAACTTTGCGAACCAAAATTACGCTGCGGATGGCCGCCATACCCTCATTTACTGCCTGGTCAGCATTTGCCGCCACCATAACCTGGATGCGGATGTGCGCCGTCTGCTGCACGAATACGCCGTGGAGGAGGAGCCCAGCCTGAGCCTGCTGCGCAAAATGGGGGACGATTTGGGCCTGCATTCCCGCCGCGGCCGCCTTAAATGGGCTGCGCTGGAGGAGCGGGAGCATATTTACCCCTGCGTAGCCATTACTAAGGAGGGCAAGGGTGCCGTGCTTTGCGGTATCCGCGAGCCGGCACCCCCACCGGGCGAACCCCCGGCGGAAAACCCTCCCTCCGTCCTCGGCGTGTGGAACCCCACCCCGCCTGCCCAAGGCCAAGCCCCCACGATTGAATGGCTCACGCAAGAGCAGTACGAGGCCAAATTCAGCGGCGAGGTGGTGCTTTTTAAACGCGTGTTCTCCCTGCTGGACGAGGAGCGCCCCTTCGGCCTGCTCTGGTTTATCCCGGAGTTCGCCCGGCAAAAAAAACTGCTGGGAGAGGTAGCCATGGCAGTGCTGGCCATTAGCGCCATTGGTTTGGTCACGCCGCTCTTCTTCCAGCTTGTGGTGGATAAAGTATTGGTACACCAGAGTTATACAACACTTACGGTGCTGGGCATCGCAGTGTGTGTAGCCCTGGTATTTAATGCGCTCCTGGAGTTCTTACAGAATTACTTATTGATTTTTGCCACGAATAGGATAGATATTCGCCTCGCCACAAAAACCTTCCGCAAACTGCTGAATTTGCCGGTGGATTTTTACGAGCGCATCTCCAGCGGTGTGCTGATTAAGCACATGCAGCAAACGGAAAAGATACGCCAGTTCCTCTCCGGGAGTCTCTTCTTCAGCCTGCTGGAGTTAATTTCCCTGCTGGTATTTCTGCCGGTGCTGTTCTGGTACAGCAGCAAACTCACCTTCGTGGTACTGCTCTTCACCTTCCTTATGGCACTGGTCATCGCCGTGTTGATTAAACCTTTCCAGCGGCGCTTGGAGGAGCTGTACCAGGCGGAGGGGCGCCGCCAAGGCATGCTGGTGGAAACGATTCATGGCGTGCGCACCGTAAAATCCCTTGCGCTGGAGCCGGTGTTGCAGCGCAAGTGGAACGATACGGCAGCATACGCCATCTCCCGCTATTTCAACGTGGCAAAGATATCGATGACGGCGCGCACGCTCAGCCACTGGCTGGAGCGCCTCATGGGCGTATGCATCATTTGGGTGGGTGCGCTGGCCGTGTTCGATGCGGAGATTTCCGTGGGTGCGCTCATCGCCTTCAACATGCTGGCCGGCCGTGTTACGGGCCCCCTGGTGCGCATTGTGGGCTTGGTGCATGAGTACCAGCAAACCTCCCTTTCCGTGCGCATGCTCGGCGTGGTGATGAATGCCCGGGATGAGCAGGTGGGTGGTGGCATCCGCCAGCCGCTGCGCGGCGAAATCTCCTTCGAAAACATCCGCTTCCAATACCTGCCGGATGCCCCCCCCGCTATTCGTGAATTCACATACCGCATCCAACCGGGTACCACGGTGGGCCTGGTGGGGCGCAGCGGCTCCGGCAAAACCACGGTGACCAAGCTCATGCAGGGCCTTTACCCCTTGCAGCAAGGAGTGATTAAGTACGATGGCATAGACCTGCGGGAGATAGACCGCGCCCACCTGCGCTCCCACATCGGCGTGGTATTGCAGGATAACTATTTCTTCCACGGCACCATCCGGGAGAACCTTACGCTGACGAAAAAAGACGCCACGATGGAGGAGGTGATATACGCCGCCCGTGTGGCCGGTGCGGAGGAATTCATCCAGAATATGCCGCGCGGGTACGATTCCATGCTGGAGGAGAATGCCAGCAACCTCTCCGGCGGCCAGCGCCAGCGCCTGGCCATTGCCCGTGCGCTGCTGCCGAACCCCCGTATCCTGATTTTCGATGAGGCCACGAGCGCACTCGACCCGGAGAGCGAGACCCTCATCCGCCGCAATCTCAAGCAAATTGCCCGCAATCGTACCGTATTCATCATCTCCCACCGCTTGTCCATCCTCTGCCGCGCGGATGATATCGTAGTGCTGGAGAAAGGCAGTATTCTGGAGCATGGCACACACCACCAGCTTGTTGCCGCCGGTGGTCTGTATGCAAGTTTCTGGCAACAGCAGATGGGAACAGAGGAGGATTAAACCCCATGAGCCGCAAAAAGAAAAAATTGAGAGAATTAACGGATGCGGACATCGCCGCATGCGAGCCGGAATCCATTTGGCTGGAAACGCGCAAATGCCCCGTACCTGCCCATGCGGTACTGTGGGTAGTGGTGCTGATGCTGCTTGCAGGCATTGCCTGGGCTTGCCTCGCCAAGGTGGATAAAGTGGTGGCTGCGGAGGGTAAACTCGTCACCACCCGCCCCAATATCACCATGAAACCGCTGGAGCGCACCGTGATTAAGCGCGTGGCAGTGCGAGTGGGCCAAGTGGTGGAGAAAGACCAAGTACTGCTGGAGCTGGACCCCACAGTAAACCAAGCCGAGCTGCAATCCCTTACGGAGCAGCTTGCACACTACCGCTGCCAAGAAGCACGCCTGCGCGCAGAGCAGGCCGGTGCCGGGGAGATTACCCTGCCGGAGGAATTGGCCGGCACGGAGGCTGCCGCCCGCCAGCAAGCCCTCTTCCGCACACGCAGCGAGTATTTTGCCAAACGCACGGCCTACCTGCGCGCCGGCGTGGAGCGCTACACAGCCACTTCCGGCTCGGTCAAAAAATCACTGGCTAAGTACGATGAGATGATGGAACCCCTCAACCGCATTGAGGCGGTATACGTATCCCTCTCTGAGCAAGGTCTTGCCCCCAGAGTGGAAATGCTCAACACCAAAATCCAGCGCATGGGTAACGAAATTGAAGTGGAAAACCAGCGCACCCGCCTGGTGGAGGATGAGCAAATGTGCCACACCGCTGCCGCAGAGCTGGAAACCTTCGTCGCAGAATGGAAACAGCAGATAGATGCAGAACTCGCAGAAACAGGACTCCAAATCACCGCACTGCGCGAAAGAGTGCGCCAAACGGCTTACCTGGCCTCCACGGAGAGCCTGAAAGCACCCTGCCGCGCCGTGGTACACGAGGTGGCACCCTACCAAGAGGGCTCCGCCGTGCGCGAGGCAGAGGCATTCATTACCCTCATCCCGCTGGATGAACCGCTGGAAGCGGAGGTAGACATCCTGCCCAAGGATGTGGGCCTGCTCCGGCAGGGGGATACAGCCCGCCTTAAGCTGGATGCCTTCCCCTTCCAAAAGCATGGCACGCTGGAGGGCCGCATCACCTTCATCTCTGCGGATACATACGAATCCACCTCCAATACGGACCAAGAGGAGAGCGCCTCCGTGGCCGCCACAGGCGGGCGCCGCCCGCAGTTCCGCGTGCGCATGGCAGTAAGCGGCAGCTTGGAGGATGTGCCGGATTCCTTGTGGCAAAGCGCCGGTATGCGCCTGAGGGCGGAAATTAAAGTGGGCGAGCACTCCGTGATTTCCTACCTCATGCACCCCTTCCTCAAAGCCATGGACGAGTCCATCCGCGAGCCCTGAGCCCTTTGCAAAACCGCCGCTGTTACCCAGCGGCGGTTTTTTTGCGGAGAGCCTCAGCCCCAGAACCCCGCCGCCGCCTCCACCCCCTGCAAATCCACATAGCGCGTCCGCAGCAGGGAAGCATCCCGGTGCCCCACCTCGTACTGCAGCGCCGTAT
>CAYSYD010000001.1:0-48264 GCA_964435145.1 uncultured Akkermansia sp. | reverse complement strand
TGTGCGGCGGCATGCTGCACAGGCAGGAATCCCCGGCTTCCAGCCGGATGCGGCTTTGCAGGCTCAGCACACCGGCCACCAGCATGCGGTGTGTGAGCGGTACGGCTAAGGGGCCGCTCTCCGTGCCTGAGGTGCAGATGATGGCGGCGGTATCATCCGGCCGGGGGGTGGGCAGCTTGGCGCCATCCAGCAGCTTGCGGAGTATGTTGATACGCATGCCCGCCCGCCAGAGTTTGAGCCGTGCGGAGCCCAGTTCTGCCAGTTTTTTCTCCAGGAAGAGGAGGTCGCGGGAGGGGGGCCACTCAAAATTCTTTTCTTTGGAGACGTAGCGTTCCTCGGTGATGAAGCGGGTGATGCCTGCTTGTGCGGAGAGGTTTTCCAGCTGTGCCGCCGTGCAATGGGTGCCGATGAATACAGGGGCGATTCCGGCTAGCTGGCAGGCCACAAAGGCGATGGTGAGCAGTTTGCCCGGCGGCAGGATGATTCCCAGCCGCCCGTTGGTGGTTTGGCTGCTAAGGGATTCCCGCAGCATGAGGGCGGCCGCCAGAATGTCCCCATACGGTAGGGTGCTATCGTCCACCCCATCCAGCAGGCAGCTTTCCGGGTGCTGCATGAGGCTTTCCGCCAGCAGGCGGGGCAGGTTAGCCTCGCTTACCATGGGGTGCCGCCCCAGTTGCTCCGCCTGGGCGGACATCCAAATGGCTTGCACGCGCGCGCCCATGTGTGCCCCGGCGCGGAGCGGGCGGCAGATGCTCAGGTGCAGTACATCGTACGGCGCGGCGCTGCACAGGGGAGTTTGCAAATTGGCTTGGTACATGCCCACATATACCGGCAGGGTGTGCAGGGGGCTGCCATCCAGCAGGGTGAGCAGGCTGCCCGGTATATCCGTGAGGGAGGCGGGGGCTTGCAGGGCGGGCCCGGGGAGCAGGATGACATGGCGCCCCCTGTTCTGCATATCCTGAATAAGGGGTACAAGGATTTCCTGTGTTTTTTGCTCGGGGCGGAGTACGATGCCTGCTGCGCGGTTGCTGCGCAGGTGGTTCATCATCTCTTCCCCGGGCATTTGGGCGGCATCCGCCAGCCAGGCCACGCGGTTGGAACCGCCAAGGAGTTTTTCCAGTTCCTGCGCGGCGGCAAGGTCCAGACGATTCGGCACCACCAGCATGGTTTGTGCCGGCAGGCTGTCTTGACCGTCGATGCAAATAGTACTCATGGCTGCGCTCCGTGCGGAGTGTAGCACATGCGGCGCGGATTTGCAACTCTGCATTAATCCAGCGCGGCATTCCGCATATCGCCTGTTTCCTGGTAGGCGGTGTGGAAGCTGAATGCTTTGGAGAGGCAGTGCGGGGTGTGGCCGCCCGGGGTGAGGGCGAGGTAGCGGCGCAGCAGGGGGCGGTAATCCGGGTGTGCGCAGTTTTCGATGATGGTTTCTGCACGTTCGCGGGGGGATTTACCCCGGAGGTCTGCCACGCCTTGCTCGGTGATGATGATGTGGACATCGTGTTCCGTGTGGTCCGTGTGGGAGACCATGGGTACCACGGCGGAGATGGCGCCGCCTTTGGCGATGGAGGGGCAGGAGAAGATGGTGTATGCGGCGGAGCGGGCAAAATCTCCGCTGCCGCCGATGCCGTTCATAATATGGGTACCGAGGATGTGGGTGGAGTTCACATTGCCGAAGATGTCCACCTCCAGCGCGGTGTTCATGCAGATGAGGCCGATGCGGCGGGCAATGGCGGGGTTGTTCGATACTTCTTGCGGGCGCAGAAGTATCTTATCGCGGTAAAAATCGAAATTGCGGTATATCTCCAGCAGCACCTCATCGCACACATGCAGGCAGCAACTGGCGGAGAAGAGGCAGCGCCCGCGTTTCATCAAATCAATCACCGTATCCTGCAGCACCTCGGTGTGCATTTTGAAGGGCGGGATAATGGCGGAGTTCCCCACGGAGGCCAGCACGGCATTTGCCACGTTCCCCACACCGCTTTGCAGCGGCAGCCCTTCCGGCGGGATGCGCCCCTCCGTATATTCTTTCTCCAGAAAGCGTACCATGTTTTCCCCGATTTGCTCTGTTACGGCGGAAAGTTCCTTAAAGGGGGCAATATCGTCCGGTTCGTGGGTAAGCACCACGCCCACAATCTTCTCCGGGTCTACTTTGAGTGTGGGCGTGCCAATGCGGTCGTCCAGATTATTCAGCGGGATGAAGCGGCGGTGGGGCGGGTCCGTGGGCAGGTAAATATCGTGCAGGCAGCGCAGCTGGCGCGGGTCGTGGTAGGAGTTCAGCTCCAGAATGATGCGTTCCGCCACTTGGCAGAAGGTGGGGGTGTTCCCTTCGCTGGTGGTGAGGGTGAGCTCGCCCTCGTCCGTTACATCGCACACTTCCACCACGGCGGTGCGAATGCGCGGCAGGTGCCCATAGCGCATTTGCTGCGCCATGAGGGAAACGTGCGCATCGATGTAGTGCATACTGCCGTTATTCGCGGCGCGGCGCGTTTCCGGGCTGCTTTGGTAGGGCATCATACGCTCCAGAGCATCCTCCCCTGCCAGACAGCCCGCCACGAGGGTGCTGGTGGTGGCGCCGGTCATCAGCTCAATGCGCCAGGGTCGCCCCGCCTCATGCTCGCGGCGGGCATGTGCCGCCATGGCGCGCGGCAGTACTTTCGGAGACCCCGCATTGGCAAATCCACTGAATCCTACGCACTCTCCATGGCTTACCATGGCGGCGGCTTCCTCTGCTGTGAGTATCTTGTAGCGCATAGCTCTTTCCGGGTGCCGATTTTAACAGAGTGCTAGAGTTAAGTCTAGCTAAAAAAACTCTCCGGTTTCCCGCACTGCGGGAAACCGGAGAGAAATTCACATGCGGGAGGCGGGGAATCAGTCCTTCTTGGTGGGCATTTTGCCCGTGGTGAAGTACTGCTCGATTTCCTCGAGGGTGCGGCCCTTGGTTTCCGGCATGAAGAAGGCAGCGGTGATGAAGTAAATCACCGTGAAGCCGGCCAGCCAGAAGAACACGGAGGAGTAGCCGGCGGCACCCACCCAAGGCAGGAAGGTACCTGCAATGGTGGTGGAAACGCCCTGGTTAATGAGCAGGGCAATAGCCATACCATTGGCGCGGATGCGGGTGGGCATCAGCTCGGAGAGGGCAAGCCATACGCACACGCCGGGACCTGCGGCATAGAAGGCGATGAATACCACGAAGAAGCCGGTAACCATCCAACCTGTAACGGCACCGGGTTTCTTACCGATTTCGGCACGGGTAATGGTCACTTCCTTCACGGTGCCTTCGGGGAGCGGAGTACTCCAGAAGCAAATCTTATCCAAGAAGGTGGGGGCAAGGGCGTGGTCCTTAGCAATGGAGATGGAACCGCCCTCCGTGGTATCGGTGCGGAACTCGGCCACATCCTGCTTACTGTCGGTACCCTGCGTGTAGGTAACGATAAGCTGCATACCGGGTGTTACGGAATCGCCCAGCATGAATTCGGGGTGAGCCGTGCGGGCGGCGGGGTCGGCCATGGCCTGTTGCACCACATCGGCGGCGGAGATGTTCAGGGCGTTATCCTGCACGGCGGCTTTCACGGTAGCTGTTACATCCATGCGGTTGCTCTCCACGGAGTAGAACATGGCACCCACGCCGGCCAGACCGGCAATGATGCCCAGCGTACCCATCTTGAGCAGGAAGGTGCGCCCCTTCTTATCCACCAGGGAGACGGCTACAATCGTCATGAGCATATTTACCACCTTAATGGAGAAGTCTGCCCAGTTAGCAGTTTCACCCTCCAGACCGGCCTGCTGGAAGATTTTCACGGAATAGTTCAGCACGGAGTTAATACCCGTGGCCTGAGTGCAAGCCAGCACTATTACAGCCAGGATGAAGGGGATGACGTATTTGCGCTGCAAGAGCGTATCGCCCTTGGAGGCGGCGGCCACTGCGGCTTTTTCTGCCTGCTCGGCGGCATCGGAGGCCTTCATCTCGGCCAGGATTTCCTGAGCGGCGGCATCGCCGTTATTGGAAGCGAGGGATTGGAGAGCTTCCGTCTCGAAACCGCGGCGGTAGAGCCAGCGCGGGGATTCCTTGAGCTTGAAGGCACCAAAGAACAGGATGAGCCCGGGAATGGCAGAACACCAGAAGATAACCTGCCAGGCCATCACCTTGCTATCGGAGGCCACGGTGGGATCATCCGCAGCACCCACCAGCATGGTGGTTACAAGACCAATCACCGCAGCAAAGACCAAGCCCACCGTCAGCATGAATTGGAACATACCCGTGCCTTTACCGCGGGAATTGGCATCCAGACATTCTGCCAGATACATGGGCACTACCACGCCCACCAAACCGGCGGAGGCTCCCTGAAGGATGCGGCCGCCCATGAGCATCTCGAATACACCGTTGGAGAAGCAGATGACGGGGATGCTCAGCGTGAAGAGCAGGGCGGAGAGGATAATCACCTTCTTGCGCCCCAGCCATTCTGCCAGCATACCGGCAAACAGGGAGGAAAGAACGGAGCCGAACAGCACGGCAGCCACCACAATGGCCAGCTGCTGCGGTGTGTAGGAGGAGGTCTTCTCAATGTACGGCAGAGCAGCGGCAATAACGCCTACGTCAATACCATACAGTAGACCACCAAGACCGGCCATTACCATCAGGTAAAGGGCATATCGTTTCACGGAAGCCGGAAGCTCCGCGGGAGTTGCATTGGTACTCATAACGGGGCAATTATACCAGTTAGCGCGGCAAGTGCAACCTCAAAATTCCGCCCGAATGGCATTCCCCCTCCCCCCTCCCCCCCCCGGAAGAAGCAAGGAGCTTGCAGGCTAACCCGCAAGCTCCATTACTTACTACCTTATGAAACTCAGCCTCTCCCTATTTGATACTGCGGAGCTCTCTCCTTCTCCGCGTATCAGGATTCGTTGACTGATGCAGGGTAGACACTGCTCCGGGCGGCTTTGTTCAAAAAAAAGTAATTTTTTTTCAGATTTTCCTTTTTGGGCTTGTCGGAGGCCACGGGCGAGTGCTAGAATAGCGCGGGTTTATGTCTGGATACAACAAGCTGTTACTTTATCGTATTTGTCCGCTGCTGGATTTCTTGGTGGCCTTGGTATTTATTTGCTTTTCCGGGAAGGTAACGGAGCTGGTGGCCCCGTATCTGGGCTGGAGCTACACGAGCGGGGTGAACCTGCTGACGGCTATTCCCTTGGTGGCCAGTGTGGCGCTCATCGGCGTGCCGGTCATTCTGCGCTCCGTGGGATTTTACCACCGGCGGAACATGCAGCGCCCCTCCACGGCACTGCGGCAGCTCTGCACGGCTGTGTTGTATTACCTGTGCGGCTTGGGGGTATACCTGAGCCTGCGGGACCACAGCCTTGCTTTTGACCACATCCTGCTCGTCAACATCATCTGCATTCCCGTATTCATCTTCCTGCGTTTTTTGGCGGTGCGCGTGTGCCTGCAAGTGCTGGGCAAGGGGCAGCGCTGCGTGGTACTGGCCGGCAGCCGGGAGGACGTGGCAAGCGGCTGGGAGAAGCTGCCTGCCTCTTGGAAGGATAATTTTGCCGTGGTAGGGCATGCCTATGCCGGGGAATGCACGGAGAAATCCCTGCAGGAGATGATAGAGAAGTACAGCCCGAACCACCTGTTTGTATTTGGCGGTCTTACGGCCTACCACGCCAACGAAGCAGCCATTATACAGTGCGAGGTGCAGGGGATAGATATTTACCTGATGCTGAAAGGCAATGCCCCGGTGAACCTGCGCGCCTCCCTGAATGTGGTGGAACACCAGCGCGTGCTGATGCTCAGCTCCACCCCCGCCTATTCTTGGGGGCGCTTGGTGAAGGAGGTGTTGGACCGCGTGGTAGCGGTACTCATCCTGCTGTGCAGCCTGCCGCTTTGGATTGTGGCTGCCATCGGCATCAAACTCAGCGACCCGGATGGCCCCATCTTCTACCGCCAGCAGCGCTCCGGCCGCTTTGGCAAACCCTTTGGTATGTGGAAATTCCGCTCCATGTACAAGGATGCGGATGCCCGCTTGGAGGAGGTGAAAAAACAGTTCGGCAACGAGATGAACGGCCCCATCTTCAAGCTCACGAACGACCCGCGCATCTTCCGCTTCGGCCATTTTATCCGCAAGACGAGCATCGATGAGCTGCCCCAGCTGCTCAACATCATCTCCGGGGATATGAGCATCGTCGGTCCGCGCCCGCTGCCGGTGTACGAAACGGCGGAATTCCCGGATATTGCCCACCGCCGCCGCCTGAGCGTGAAGCCCGGCCTTACCTGCTATTGGCAGATTGAGGACCGCAGCGATAACGGGGACTTCGATAACATGATTAACAAGGACCTGCGCTACATTGATAATTGGAGCTTGTGGCTGGATGTGTGCCTCTTCTTCCGCACCATTCCTGCCGTGCTTTTCGGCAAAGGAGCCAAGTAAGCACGCATGTTTCACATCGTTCTCTACCACCCGGAAATTCCGCACAACACCGGAGCCGCCGGTCGTTTGGCCGTGGCCACCGGCTCCCGCCTGCACCTTATACGCCCGCTCGGTTTCAGCCTCGATGAAAAACACGTGCGCCGTACCGGGCTGGATTACTGGAAACACGTGGATCTCCACCTCTGGGATAGCCTGGCGGAGCTGGAGCAGACCGCCGCACCGGGCGCCCGCTTCTGGTACCTCTCCACTAAGGCACGCCACCACCTCTGGGAGCCGGAACTCCCCTTGCAGGATGGGGATTACCTCGTTTTCGGCCCGGAAACCCGCGGCCTGCCGGAAGCGTGGATAGAGGCGCACCCGGAGCATTCCCTCTGCATTCCCATGCCCGGGGAGCATGCCCGCTCGCTGAATCTCTCCACCGCTATTGCCATTACCCTGTACGAGGGGCTGCGCCGCAGTGCCTCCTCCTCCGCATTATGAAAAACATCGTCTATTTCGATTTGGAAACCCGCCGCTCCGCCGCCCAAGTGGGCGGCTGGCACGAGACGGCAAAGATGGGCATGTCCGTGGGCGTTACCTTTTCCACGCGCGATAATGCCTACCACATTTACACCGAGGAAAACGTGGAGGAGCTGATTGAGGAACTCCGCAATGCGGATTTAGTGGTGGGGTATAACCACATCCATTTCGATTACGGCGTGCTGCAGGCCTTCACTTTCTGGACGGTGGCGGAGGTAACGCAGAATTTGGACATATGCGCCTATTTGGCGGAGAAAGTACCGCACCGCCTCAAGCTGGATTCCGTGGCCAAGGCCACGCTGGGCGGCAATTCCAAGACAGCGGAAGGCACGGATGCCCTCAAATGGTGGGCGGAGTACGAGGCCACGGGGGATGTGCAAAAACTGCTGGATATTGCCCGCTATTGCTGCTTCGATGTGAAGGTGACGATGGAGGTTTACAAATTCGGTGCCACGAACGGCTACATCCTATACGAGGATAAGCAGGGCGAGCCCGTGAAGATTGAGGTGGACTGGGAGTTATAAGCGCTCTTACCCCTGCGTTTTGCAGCCGTAGAGCTGCTCCACGTATTTGGCAATCATATCCACCTCTATATTCACCACCGCCCCGGGGGAATAAGTGTGCATAATGGTGCGCTGCCAGGTGTGCGGCGTAATCCAGAACTCCAGCACCGCCTCCGGCAGAATTTGAGCCACCGTGAGGGATACACCATCGATGGCAATACTTCCCTTATCAATCACATACTTGCGGTAAGCCTCCGGAATGCGGATGCGTACCATGTGGTCCTGCCCCACCGGCTCCAGAGAAAGCACCTCGGCCGTGGTGTCCACATGCCCCATCACAAAATGCCCGCCAAAGCGGCCATGGCCACCCATGGCGCGCTCCAGATTGCACAGAGAACCCGCATGCAGCTCCCCCAGCCCGGTAACCCGCAGCGTTTGCGTGAGGAGGTCGAACTCCACGCAGGAGCCCTCCACGCAGTCCACCGTAAGGCAGCAGCCATTCACCGCCACGGAATCCCCCGGTGCCAACTCCCCGGCAAAAGGAATCTCCACCACAAGGCGTGCGCCCGTGGCCACTGCCCGGCGCTCCGCCACCTTACCTGTACACTCCACCAAACCTGTAAACATAGTATCCGCTCTCCCTTAATGCTCGAAGTAAATGAAATTGAACATGCAGAACATAATCAGCGTGGGCAGCAAAGCCCAGAGGAAGAGCCTGAGCGCGCTGATGCCCTCCTTGAAGAACTTGCCCAGAATGGCTTGCCCCGCCGGATTCGGTGCATTGGCAATCACCGTAAGACCACCACCCGTAACGGCACCTGCCACAATGGCGTACTTAATTTTCTCCGGCAAATCCGGCACCGTGCTGGATAGGAAGGTAACGGAGGCATTATCGTTAAACGCCGTCAGAATACTGGCCAGCCCCATGGTGGCCTCTGCGCCCAGCTCTGCCAGAGCTTGCAGCACCGGCTGCATCCACCAGCCCTGTACACCGCCCAGAATAAGCAGCCCGGCAAGGAAGAAGGCCACCAGCAGCGGTACCTTTATGGAGAAGGCATTTTGATACTGCGGCGTGGCCATGGTGAATCCCAGAAAGAACAGGAAACCACCCACGAAAATGGCCGGATGGTGGGCAAAATACACCGTCCATGCCAAAAAGAAGATGGAAACGGCATATACCCAAGGGGGAATCACATCCTGGCGGTCCTCCCAAGAGGTGGGCACGGCACCATCGAATGCGCTGTTGACGCGCTGCACCTCCTCCAAGCGCTTAAATTCCTTGGTGAAGATGAGGAAGTAAATCACATTCGCCAAGCAGATGCCCGCCATGGCTTTCCAACCGAAATGGATGAACATGTGTGCCATATCCCAGTTCCATTTACCGGCCACCATCACAATGGGCGGCGCGGCAAAATGCGTGAGGGTACCGCCCACGGACACATTCACAAAGAGCAGCGCAAGCGTGGCGTAGCACAGGGAAGGGGCAGGCTTCAGGTTGTAGAACTTCTTAGCCAGCAGAATGGCCGCCAGAGTCATGGCGGCAGGCTCGGTAATGAAAGAACCCAGCAGCGGTGCAATGCACAGCACGGAAAGCCACCATGCCGCCGGTGTGCCCTTGCCCATGGAGGCACCGAACTTCAGCGTATTTTCCGCCAAGCGGTAAATCGGGCGGGAGGAGGCAATCACCATCACCACGGCCACGAAAAGCGGCTCCGCGAAACTCGTATCGTGGTCAATATAACGCAGGAAATCATCCATGCTGTAATAGTGCTGGCACACGAACACGAAGGGTACAATCCAGAGGCCGAACACCACTTCCACCTCGCCCAAAAAGTGGCAGAGCGCGGAGCCGAAAGAAATGGGCATGCGCTGCTCCGGGTGCAAAATACGGAATTTTTTCTCGCGCAATTTTTGTTTGTGCGCCTTTTCCAAGTGGTGCGCCAGCTGCTGGAACTTAGGCGCCATGAAGGTATGCAAAATTGCCAGCAGGAAGATGATGGTGGCGGCGAGGTTGAAAGGATCCATCTCCACACGGTGTGCTAATTTATCCCACAGTCCCATGCCCTTTTCCGCCGGGGCATAAATGCGCAGCGGAATAGGGAAGCGGCTATACTGCATGCCGCGCTCCGTGTAGTGGTGGCTCCAGGCCGGGTGGGCTACGGCCGGGTCCGCATACAAGGTGGTTTGGCCGCATTCCGGGCAGGGTTTTTGCGGAATGGGTGCGGCAAACTTAGCCTTCATGCGGGCATGCTCCAGCACGGTGTGGCCATCGTACGCATGGTGCTCATGAGCCAAGTATTTTTCCAAATCCTCCAGACTCATGGATTCGGAGGCGATGAGGAGGGCATTGCGGGCTTGTTCGTTGAGCTGCAGCCGGTCAATCAGCGCCTCTTTCTGCTCCGCCTGCTTGCGGAGTTCCTGCACATTCAGCACCACGGCCACCTTTTCCCCGGTGCCGGGGGCGGGCGTTTCGGTAGAAGAGTATGCCGTGGTGGCGGTGCCCAGCAGCAGGAAGAATCCGCACAGAGTACTCAGAAGGGAAAAACGTGGCATGGCTGGAATGGTGGTTATAAAAGCTTCCCGAGTATATTAACATATCCCCTTGCCCATGGCGAGCGCAAAATACCACCTCTGCGCACTTGGCGGAGAGGTGGAAAATCCTGCTGCTGTGTGTTGATAGCCTAACGGGTATTGTGTTTAGATGGTGCGCAGGAATTCCAGCTCTTGCGGGGTTATGTATTGTTCTCCCTCGCGTGCCAGTTGCTTTGCTGCGGATTGCAGGGCGGCTTCGAGTGCTTCGTGCCGTTGCGCCTCATCCATATGCGCCCACTCCGGAATCCACTGCTCGCACAGCGTGGCAGGCAGGCTTACCGTGTGGTAAATAATGGGCTCCGCCGTGCGCTCGAACAGGAGCCGTACATGTGCGCCCAGCTGGCGGGATAGTCTTTTTTTTCCGCTGAGAATACGCTGTAACTCTGCCGGGGTAAGACGCAGTTTCCATGCCAGTTCGTTTATGGTCCAGTCGCGTCGTTCCATCTCACTAGTTATTTCCTCTACCGTCATGCCGGTAGATTAAAACTTTTTTAATCATAGGTCAAGGGAAATTCTGCACAGAGGCAGAAAAACCCCCATGGTGCGGTGGGCACCATGGGGGAAGGGGGGGAATGCGGGAAAACTCCTTAGATTTGGGAAGCGAGGGCTTCCTCCGCCAGAAGTTTACAGCCGCGCAAATCCAGCTTACCGGTGGGAAGGACGGGAATGGCCTCCACGGGTACCACGTATTTGGGTGCCCAGAGCAGCGGCATTTGGCACTCGGCCAGAATGTTGCGCAGTTCGGCCAGAATCTGTTTCTCCTCGGAGGAGCGCTGGTGTTGCGGCAGAGCGGAGAGGAGGACGAGTGCCTCGCCCTTCTGGGCATCCGATACGCCGGTAACAGCAATTTGCACACCACCTTCGGCGGCGGGGTCCAGCTGCAGGCCTTCGGAGAGAGCCAGTTCCACGCCTTCGTGGGGTACCATTTCGCCGCCGATTTTGGAGAAGCGGGAGAGGCGGCCACCCAAGGTGATGAAGCCGTTGAGGTCCATGCTGCCGATATCGCCGCTCTTGAACCAGCCATCGCGGAAGATTTCCGGGTTCATATCCGCCTTGCCCACATAGCCGGAGAAGATATTGGCACCTTTGAACCAAATCATCCCGCGTTCCGTGAGCGGCAGCACCTTGGAATCATCGTCCAAATCGGTAATGCGCATGGCAATGCCGGGCAGAAGGGTGCCGATGGTACGCTTTACCGTGCCGGGGATGTAGAAGGCGGAGCCTTGCACGGGCGGGGCATCCGGCATGTTGACGGCGCACACGGGGGAAGCCTCCGTAAGGCCGTAGCCTTCCAGCAGTTCCACGCCGCAGCGTTCCTTGAATTCGCGCTCCAAATCCGGTTGCAATTTCTCCGCCCCCACAATGAAGTAGCGCACGCTGCGGAAGGTTTCCTCCTCTGCGCGGCGCAGCATGGCGCGGGCAAAGGTGGGCGTGGCGCAGCAAATCGTCAGCTTGTACTTGCGTACCAAATCGCAGAGGTTGCGGGCATCCGTGGGATTCGGGTATGCGCAGAAGGAATAGCCTGTCAGCAGTGGCAGCATCATCGTTACCGTGAGGCCGAAACTGTGGAAAATGGGCAAACTGGCCAGGAAGCTCTCATCCTCCAGCGGAATGCGGTTGGCGCACTGGGCCACATTGGCCAGTACCATACGGTGGGTAAGAGCCACGCCTTTGGGCTCCCCGGAGGAGCCGCTGGTAAAGAGCATTACGGCTTCATCGTTGTTGCGGCGGGCATCTGTATCGAACATTTTGCAAATCATGGAGGCCGGGGCGGCTTTAGCCATGAGTACATTGGCAATGAGGGTTTTCTTATCCAGAGTTTTGAGCAAATCCTCCACGAGAATAAGCTGCTCTGCCGGCGGCCAGGGGAAGGTGGAGAGTTTCTCCATGAACTTGCGCGCCGTGATAAAGCAATTCAGCCCGGCTTGGCGCACGGTACTCTCAAAAGCAGCCTTGGAGGAGGCATAGTTAATTAGCACCGGGGTTACGCCGGCCAGCAAGCAGGAGAGCGTGGCAATGGTGCCGCCTGCCCCGGGGGGCAGAATCACGCCCACGCGGGCACACCGGCGCTTCTGGATAATGCGTGCCACCGTCATGGAAACGCCCAGCAGCTTGAAGTTCGGCAGTGTGCTGCCCGTCATGCCGTCAATAATCTCCGCTTTGGGGTGGGCTTTGATGCTGCGAATCAGCTGCGTGGTAAGGGAGGTGCGGAGCAAGGGGTGGGCACTGTACAGCTCCGAGCCCTTTTGCATCCAAGCGGAGAGCAGGCGCTCGCCCGTTTGCGGGCCGGGGTGCAGCTGCGGCAGGATGCAAAGCTCCTCGCGGCAGCCGGCCTGCGGCTCGTTGAGGGAGAGATCCGTCAGGTTATCCGTGTAGAAGCCCAGAAACACCGGCACGGGGGAGATGTGCAGGCTGCCCACATGCTTCAGGAAGGGGGAGGGCACATCCGCCAGGCAGCCGCGGGTTTTGGCCACCATGCCCGGCAGGAATACCACGCTGAGCCCGGCTTGCAGGCGGTCCATAATCTGCTCGCGCACGCGGCGGCTTGTGGTCTTGCGGAAATCGAAGTATTCTATCTGCACGTTCTTCTTTTGCAGATAGTCCATAATTTCCGGAGCGGGGGGGAAGGTGGGGTCCACCAAGTAGCACACCTTGCCATCCAGCAGCCGGTGCAGTGCTTTGCCGGCCGCCACGCTCAAGCGGTTCGGCATGTAAAAAGCCGGCTTGACGATGTTTTCCTCGCCTGTCACGTTCAGCGGGTTGCCTTTAAAATTCAGAAGATTAACCATAATTTATCTGTCGGTTGGGAAAAAAGGGGGGGCACGCAAAAGGCCGCCCGTCGTTCTACGATGCGGCGGGCGGCCTTTATTTGCCCGCAGACTTTAGTTTAACACATTGTCTGCGTGCTTTCCAGTGAAAAACACCGGGAAATTAGAATTTGTAGGTAGCCGTGAGCTGGCCCACCACAGCGAAGTTCTGGAAGGGCACATACAGGCTATTCTGCGTGGCCCAGCTGGCCTTGGAGCGCTCGTTAGCTGCCTGGGCACCGGGACCGGCCCAGTTGCAGCTCACGCTGGGGGTAAGAATCAGGCTATCCGTCACAAACCAGGGGGCGGAGAACTTCACCCACACAGCCTGCACGCCGTTGGCGCAAGCCTCGTGGCCCTTCTGGAAGTAGTTTGCCGTGGCACTGGCACCGAACTCCAGCTGGCCGGCAACGGTGATATCCTCCGGCGTGCCGATAATGGGAGCCTGGAAGCGGGCATAGGGCTCAAACCACCAGCCCTGGATACCGTCGAAGCTGTTGCGCACCATCATGCCGAGGCTCATCCACTTGTAGGGGGTGAGCTCCGGGGTAAGGTAAAGCTCGTTCACATGGGAGGAACCCTGCTTGCGGTAGTGCTTGGCCATCACGCCCAGCAGGCCGCCGTGCGTGAACTGGTGGCCGAAGCTCACGTTCCACTTCTCGCGGGTGTACTTGAGACCGTTGATAACGGCGAATTCGTTCTCGATGTTCTTCTCGCCGATGTAGCCCTTGGAGCTATTGTAAGCGGATTTAAGGGAGGGGTTGCCATTGATCATACCCATGGCCATATCGGTAGGTGTGCCCATGAGGGCGGAGTTGCGCGTAGCCTGAGCCAGGAACACATTGGGGGCAATATGCGGGTTGCCGTAGAGCGTGTGACCGGAGAAGGGAGCCTTGTATGCGATGGTGCCGGTGTAGCTCCAGTAGCCCTCGCGGCCGAAGTCGTATCCCAGCTGCACTGCACCCAGGCCGATGCCCTCGCCCTCAAGAGCGGTGTTGGTGGGCACATAGCCGCGGCCGATGTAGTTCGTGGCGGCGCCGATGGTGAGGGAGCCGCTCAGGCGCTTGGCGGAACGGGGGGCTACGCCATCGTAGGCATCGGTGGTGGCGGCAAAGGCGGGCACGCTCAGCAGAGCGGCAAGCATCAGTGTAAGGGTGCTTTTCATGTGTATGTTTTTTGGTTTTCTGTTAGAGTGAACTCTACCCCCTGCCTCTTGTTGGCGTGTAAGGCGTGTCGGGGTGTGTCCACCGGGAGTCTAGCTAAATGCTAGAGCAGAGTCAAGTAAAAATACTTGAGTTTACTCTAGATTTGGGGGTGTTTTTGGGAAAATTTGGGAAAATAATCTCATTTTTTGAGTATTTTTGGGAAAAAGTGGCGAGATAAGACGCAGAAATGGCGCAGACGGACGCGATTTTGTCTTGAAAATCCGCGAAAGTGTGATTTTTGAGCCGACGGAGTGGGTTGCGAGCTTACACCTCCTCGGCAATATCGTCAATATCCGGGGTATCATCCTCCGGGTCTTCGGCAATATCATCATCCGCGCCGGCGCCGGAATCGGGGTCTTCGGCCAGCTCCTCGTGGAGGGTACAGAGGTGGCGTGGTTGGGAGAGGTCGGCCATGGTTTCGATGTAGGCTTTACCCTCGTATTCGCAGCCGGAGTGAGCCAGCATGCCGGTAACGCTGCAAAGGCGGATACCGAGCTGGCGGGCGGCAGCGGGTGCCGTGCGGATGTTTTTCATGGAATAGCCGCGGGCGGAAGCACACTGCATTACCCCCACCCAGAGGGGGAGAGCCACCGTGCCGCCATAGGCTTTTTCGGCAATTTTGGCCGGGCGGTCGAAGCCGACCCAGAGAGCGGCGGTGAGGTCCGAGGTAAACCCGCAGAACCAAGCATTGGTGTAATTATTCGTGGTGCCTGTTTTGCCGCCGCAGGGGAATTTGAAGCCGAGGCGCTGCACACTGCCGGCCGTGCCGCCGGGTTTGGTAATTTGCTGGAGGATACCGGAAACGGCATTCGCCGTGCGGGTGGAGAACACCCGGCGTGCGGAGGGCGTGTGGCGCCAGATAAGGCGGCCGGAGGTATCCGTAATGGATTCGATGATGAAGGGAGTGGGGCGCACCCCGCCATTGGCAAAGGGAGTAAAGGCAGCGGCCACCTCCAGCGGAGAAGCCTCCCAAGTGCCGAGGTAAACCGTGGGACCCGGGGTGCGTGCGGGGCGGGGGAAACCGGCCATGAGAGCCGTTTGCACCACATTTTGCAGCCCGGCGTGGTTACCGGCGCGCACGGACATCGTGTTGCGGCTTTTGAGTAGCCCCCAGGAAGCAGGGTGCAAGCCGGTAAAGCGGCCATCGGAATTGCGGGGACTCCAGCGGCGTGCGCCCCGGATTTCCCCGGGCCGGATGCGGCCATCGGAAAGGAGGGAACCCGGTGCCCCGCCGCGATCAAAAAAAGTGGCGTACACAAATGGCTTGAATACGGAACCCACTTGGCGGCGGCTTTGCAAAGCGCGGTTCAGGGGGGATTCCGTGCTATCCCGCCCGCCCACTACAGCCAGCAGGGCACCGGTGGCATTATCAATCACCGTGCAGGCGGCCTGTAAGTATTTGGGGCGGAGTTTTTCCTGCTCCTCCTCCGGCAGGGAATCGCGCAGGGCGCGGAACTGGGCGCGGGTTTGGTGCGGGTAGCGCTGTTGTTTTTCGAACATGGCCACGAGGCGGGAATCGATTTCACGCATCGCATCATCCTGCAAATCGATATCGAGAGTGGTCTGCACACGCAAACCGCCGGAGATAACCGCCTGCTCCTTGAGCTGGCGGTTATTCGTATCCAGCAGGGTGAGGATGTGGTCCACCTCACTGCGGATGAGATCCAGCGCATAATTATCATTTCCCCGGCGTTCCGGGCGGCGGGTGCAAATCTTCTCCGCCGAGGCAGCCTCGTATTCCAAACGGGTGATTTTGCCATGCTCGTACATCAGCTTCAGCACCTTATCCCGCTGTACGCGGGCGGCGGAGGGATTGCGGTAGGGGGAAAACTGGTTCGGGCTGCAAATAATGCCGGCCAGCATGGCGGCCTCCCCGATGGTGAGGTCGCGCGGCTGCTTATCAAAATACCCGTAAGCAGCCTGCTTGAGCCCCAGGAAGGTATGCCCCCAGAACACACGATTAATATAGCAGGTAAGGATGGTCTCCTTATCGAAGGTGGCCTCGATACGGCGAGCCAGTGCCATTTCCGTGAGCTTGGCATCCATATGGCGCTCCCGGTGGTTATAGGTATTTTTGGCCAGCTGCATGGTGAGGGTGGAAGCCCCCTGCGTGGTGCGGTGGTGCTTAAACACCTGCGCCACGGCGCGCAGCAGCCCGCGCGGATCAATACCGCCGTGGGTCCAGAAGGAGCGGTCCTCCTGCATAATGATGGCATCCAGCATGTAGCGCGGCACCTCCTCGTGGATATCGGCAATACTGCGGCGGTTCTCCCCATGCAGCGTGCCGATTTCGTTCCCCTTGCGGTCCAGCACAATGGTGCGCTCCGGCATGCGCTGCACCTGCGATAAATCGTAACGCCCGGCCTTTACCCCGTATATAATAGCCAGAATAATCCCCAGCACAAGCCCCACAAACAGAGCGCTGATGATGAGGCGTACCCCCCACTTCACCATCCACGGCAGGTGCCGTGTGCAAAAGGAGATAAGCCGGAACGGCAGCATTACCAAATGCCACAGCGCCCGCCAAAATCCCAGCCCGCGCCGGGGCGGGCGGCGGAATTCCTGCAAAGGATTCTCCTCCTCCGCAGCCGGGTTGTAGCGACGGCGGTATTCCCTTGCAGGCCCGGGCGTGCCGAAGGTATCCGCCATATCGGCCGCCGGGAGCTGCCGGCGATTGCGCCGGGCACCCGGGTATTCCTCCCCCGCATCCTCCGGCGGCAGCTGGGCGGCGTAAATATCCTCCGGGTACTCATCCGCTTCCTCCTCCTCCGGCCGGGGAGCAGGGCGGCGCGGCTGCACCCTGGGGCGCGGAGCAGCCTGGGCACGCAAATCCCCCCGCGCGCAGCTGCGCACTCCGGATGCGGAATTCTCTTGGGATTTGTAACGGGCACACATGGGGGGGAGAGAAAGAAGCCGCTGCCTCGTCGGCTCGCTCCCCCAGCATAGCATGTCTTACCCGCTGCCGCAAGGCTTTTCGCAAGCCGGTACACGGACCTTTCCGCCTGCGGGCAGAGTGATTTTTACCGGGTTGACGATGATTTGACTTTTCCCGGAAGAGGAAACAAGCTATAAGAGGGGCGTGCCAATTTGTCCCCAGTGTTCAGCCACCATTCACGCGGGCGCGGAAGACCAGTGCCCCGCGTGCGGGTACGATGTATCCCGGGCGGAGGCATTGTTCGGGGAAGGGCAGGTGGAGTTTACCCGCGTGGTGGATGCCGCCGGGGCACTCACCCACCGGGAGCGCATGGAATTGATGCGTACACTGGAAAATTTGGAACGCCAGATTCCGCCCGTAGCACTCTGCATCTATATTACGGATGTGGGGCAAGTGCAGGAACTGCGCACCCATGCCCATTGGATTCTGAACCACGCCCGCATCCACCACCCCTCCTTCGGCAAGCGGGAGCAGCACAAAGCCATTGAGGATGCCGCCCTGCGGGAACGCCTCCCCGGAGACCCCCTGCCGGAAGAGGAAGAACCCACCCCAGGCTGGCTGGAAAATGCCTGGCATACCTTCCGCGAGTGGCTGCGCGATCGCCTGCACCCCTATCCGCCCCCCGTGCGGCAGGAGTGGATGCTCATCCTCGTGCTGGATGTGCAGCTGGAAATGGCCTGTTTTTCCTGGGGCTACCGCTTGGACCCCTATATTGACCCGGACCGCATCAACACCTGCATCAAACGCGCACGCCTCCAATTCCGTGAGCGTGAGATGATGACGGCACTCAAGCGGGTAATGCGTGCTGCCGTGCGCCGCATTGGCGGCAATGCCCGGCAGGTGAACCGCCGCTTGCGCCGCCAAGCCCGCCCGGAGCATGGGCGGCAGGCCGCCTTAGCCGCAGCATTGGCTCCCCTACTGCTCTGCGGGGAACCGGCGCAAGCCGCCTCCCCCCCTGCGGCACCTGCCGCACCGCAAGCCCCCCCCCTGCCGGAATGGAAACCGGAGGACTACCGCCTGCTTATCTCCGGAGAATTGGATACGCGTTACTCCTCCCTCTTTCCCCCACCCCCCACCAAGGAAGAAATGCGGGAGGAAGCCCGCCGGCTCAAAGCACAGCGGGCATCGGCGCGCCGCCCCCGCCGCAATACCCCCCCCACGGAAACCGAAAGCGATTCCCGCATCCTCGGCAAGTATTACGAGGTGTACGCCAGCCCGGAGGGTGCCGTGTTGATTGACCCGCAGAACCTGCTACCCACCGTTCAGCGGGAAGATGTGGAGCATGTGCTGCGCTCCCTGAATGCCAATGCCCGTTTCCGCATCTACATGGCTGTGTACAAAGCCGGGCAAACCATGCCCGGGGAACTCTCCGTGGATACGCTGATTACTGCGGCAGCGCAGCCCTGCGAATACGCCGTCATGCTGCTTTACCCGGTGGGCAACCCGGCCGGTATAGAACTGGGCTACACGGAGATGAAACCCACGGACGAGCAGCGCCATGCCTGGTTGCAGCAAGTGCGTGCCGCCGCCCAAGGGCAGGGCGGCACGGAGGGCATGATGGAAGCCCTGCGCTGCATTAGCCGCCAAATTTCCCCCCTGGCGGAATCCTTCATCCCCATTACCCCGGAATCCCCGGGCAAAGCCCCCCTCATCCCCATCGACTTTAAGGAAGATGAGAAGGAGAAAAAAATCTCCCTCAGGGAGCGCATCCAACGCTACCTCGAAGACCCGGCCAACCACCCCACCTTCATCGCCTACGGCATCATTGCCGGCGTGGCTCTTTTTCTCTTCTTGGTGTGGTGGTTCCTCCTGCGCCTGCGCTATCCCCGCTTGCTGAACACCGAGCCGGATTTGCGCCTGGCCTCGCCCTATGGGGCAGGCGTAAGCCGCTATGTACGCTACCTCGAAGGCCGCGAGGCGGATAAGGAAAAACGCTTGTTTTGAGGCGTAATCCTATCTAAGTGTTTGGGTACAGGCAGGCTAACAAGCTTGCATTTCCCGCGTTTTTGGCTGAGAATACATATCGTTATGCTTCACATGATTACTTTTCGCTGCACACAATCCCTCTTCCGCCGGCTGGAACACTTTGCCCTTTCCCGCAATATAGACCGCACCTCCGTGCTGAAATTGGCACTCCATTTCCACCTGAACCGAGTGTGAGCCGCACTGCCCGGGCATGGAAGATAAAAGCCCCCGGCCATGCCCCTTTACAAGGCGGCGGGCGGGCGGTATGCTCTTGGCTATGGGATTTTCCACAGCAGCCATTATCGCAACCACCGCAGCCTCCGCAGCCGGGCGGCTCATGGAGGCCTCCGCCGCCAAAAAGCAAGCCGCCGCTTACAATGCCGCCGCGCGCACTAAAGAGCAAATTGCCGAAACAGAGGCTTCCCAGCTCACCCAGGTCTCCATGGCCAACCAGCGCCGCGAGCAGCGCAATGCCGCCATGCAGCTCTCCTCCGCCAGAGCCGATGCCGCCGCCGGCAACCTCCTCCAAGAGGGGAGCATCCTCCGCCGCGAGGAGGACCTCGCCACACGCTTGGAGGACGATATTAACAACCGCGCCGCCATGGCACTCCGCGAGGCAGACCACGTGCGCACCCAAGGCAAGTACGATGCCTGGGACCTCCGCGCCCGCGCCAAACAATCCCGCGAGCGCAGCCGCGGCGCACTGCTGAGCGGCGTGGGTACTCTCTTTAGCGGCTCGATGTCCGCCATCGACGATGCGCGGAAAAAATAAGCCCCGCATCCGCAGATTGCCGGGTACGGCCACGGAAAAAGATTGAAGCCCCGGCCCATAGCTGGCATACTGTCCCCATGCAGCATTATCTCCACGTATGCGCAAATGGCATGACGGCTCTGCTGGCTCCGCAGCAGGCATTTCCATTAGTCTCCCTGCAAGTGTGGGTGGGCAGCGGCTCCCAGCACGAAGGCGGCCACTGCGGCGCCGGCATATCCCACCTGCTGGAACACATGGTATTCAAAGGCACGGAGGAGCTGGCAGGCAGTGCGCTCAACGAGCGCGTACCCGAGCTGGGCGGCACATGGAATGCGTACACCAGCACGGATCGCACCGTATACCACATCGATGGGCCGGCAGAGCATTGGCGGGAATTCCTGCACCTGCTGGTACAACTCACCCTGCACCCGGTATTCCCCCCGGAAGAGTTCGAGAAAGAACGCGAGGTTATCCGTCGGGAAATGGCCATGTATAACGATGAGCCGCAGGATGCCGCCTACCACGCCCTCATGCGCACCCTTTACCACCGGCACCCCCGCCGCGAACCGGTAATCGGCCACCGTGCAGCGTTCGATGCCCTGAGCCATGCGGACATGGTGGCGCACCACCGCCGCCACTATGTACCGGGCAATATGTTTATATGTGCCGCCGGCGCCTTGGAGCAGGAGGCTTTCTTTGCTGCCGTGGAGGAGGAAATGCAGGATATTCCCCCCCGCCCGCTGCCGGAATGCCCCATCCCGGCGGAGCCGCGCCAATGGGGACCGCGCCTCTTCCGCCGCGAATTCGAGCAACCCACCAGCACCCTCATGCTGGCATGGCGCCTGCCCCATTCGAACCACCCGGATGCCGCCGCCCTCTCCGTGCTGGCAGCTATTTTGGGCAATGGCCGCTCCGCCTGGCTGTACAAACGCTTTCACGATGAATTGGCCATGGCGCACGAAATAGGCATCATGTCCGTGCCGGAACGCCATGCGGAAGGTGCCCTCGTGGTGGAAGCGGATGTGGAACCCGCCCGGCGGGATGAGCTGCGCGATGCCTTGCTGGCATACATGCAACACCTGCCGCAGGAGGATTTCGAAGCAGCCCGCCGCCGCACGCGCCGCCAAATGCTCACCTCCCGCCTGCGCCTGCTCTCCACCGTGCAAGGCATGGCAAACGCCTTAGCCATGTCGTGGCACCTTACGCGCAATCCCGGCTGCATGCAGGAATGGGAGGCCGCCTTGGATGCCGTTACCGCGCAGGACCTCTCCCGCGTGGCGGCCACCTACCTCCGCCCGGAACGCCTTACGGAGGTGAGCGTGGACCCCATCGGCACCCATGCCCCGCAGGAAGAAAGCACCCGCGCGGCAGATTTGAATGCCCCGCAAGTGCATACCCTGCCCAATGGCCTGCGCGTGGTCACCCGTGTGGATGCGCGGGTACCCCTGGTGCATGCCCACTTGGTGGTGGGCGCCGGCAGCCCCACGGAAACAGAGCAAACAGCCGGCATTAACACACTGCTGGCAGAATGCCTGCTGAAGGGCACAGCCACCCGCACGGCGGCAGAACTGGCGGAAGCCGCAGAGAATTTAGGCGGCAACCTCTCCTCCTCTGCGGGGAACAACACGCTGGCACTGAGCGTGAGCGGTTTGGCGGCGGATGCCGCAGCACTGCTCTCTCTGCTGGCGGAGGCAGCTTTGCAGCCCTCCTTCCCGGAGGAAGCCGTGCAGATTGAGAAGGAGGCCATGCTGGCAGATATTCGCGATGCGGAGGAGGACCCCGCCTCCGTAGCCTTCCGGCAGCTGCGCCGCTTGTGCTTCGGTACGATATCTTACGGCAACCACCGGGATGGCACCGTAGAAAGCGTGCAAAGCCTCTCCGTGGCACAGCTGCGGGCACAGTATGCACGCCTGTTCTGCGCCAAAAATGCCGTGCTGGCACTGGCCGGGGATATGGAACCGGCACATATGCTGCAATTGGCACAGGAACTCTTTGGCAGTATGGCTCCCGGTTGCCCGGTAGCAGGCACCCCCACACCGCCCCAGCAGGCGGCGGATGTGCAGCTACCCTTCCGGAAAGAGCAAGCCGTACTGGCACTGGCGGTACCCGGCGTACATGCCACGGCGGAGGCTGTACCCCACCAGTTACTCTTCGAGGAATGGTGCCGCGATATGTCCGGCCCGCTCTTTGCCGAGATTCGGGAGAAACGGGCACTGGCCTACTACGCCGCCGCCACCTCCCTGCTGGGGGTGGATACCGGCTGCCTTATATTCTACCTTGGTACGGCGCCGGAGCAAGCCGCTGCCGCCCGCACCGCCTTGCAGGAAGTATTGCAACGCATGGCACAGGAAGGCATGCCGCCGGAGGCTTTGGAACGCGCCCGTGCCACCATTCTTGCTGCGCGGGTACAATCCCTCCAATCCTGCGGCAAACGCTGTGCCGGTATGGCGGTGAATACCCTGCTGGGGCTCCCGCCGGATTACGAGGATGCCATGCCGGATATGCTGCGTGCCGTTACCCCGGAATCCATGCAGCGCTTTGTGCAGGAACATTTGGCACCCGGTGTGCCGCATACATGGATAACCGTGGGCGCCTCCCCGGAACCGCAGGCATGAGCCCGCTGCTAACCCTTTCCCTGCCCGCAGGCTCCTCCGCGCCGCGCATCGTCCCCGCCGGGGTGCTGCCGCGCCTGGAGCGTGCCTTTGCCCGCAGTGCAGGGGAGGGCATGCTGGATTTACTGCGCCATGGGCTCCCCGTGGGCGCGGCACCCGTGCTGGCATGGCTGCGGCAGCGCACGCAGGAACGCGTGATGCTGTATTTGCGCTGCCTGCGCCGTGGGGATTCCCCGGCGGAGGCGGCGGCAGCACTGCCCCCCACCCCGGCGGAGGCAGCTGCTTGGCTGGAATCCATGCCGCTGCCGGAAGGCAGTGCGGTGCAAGCCTCTTTTTTGGTGGAATGGTGCGCCTCCTTGGATGCGGCTTTGCAAGCCTGCGCCGCCCGCGAAAAGCTCTCTGTGGAGCAATGGCTTTCCCGCTTGGGGGAAGGCTGGCAGCAGCTGGGCATGCTCTGTTTTCACCTGGCGGAGAATGCCGGGGAAGCCGCAGAGCAAGCCCCCTTTGCTTTTCTGGCTACCTTTGTACACCGCGTGGGGCAGGATGGCAGCCCGCGCCATGTGCCGCTGGGTATGCTGCCCCGCCTGCTGGCTCAGGACCATGCCGCGCAGCTCTCCCTGCTGCGCCCCTTGCAGCAGGTAGCAAACGAAAGCCCCTTCTGGCGAGAATGTATCGATGGGGGCAGCATCTACCGCCCCTGCGCGTGGCCCCCCCGCCGGGCGTACGATTTTTTGGAAACTCTGCCACTGCTGGAAGCCGCCGGAATCGAGGTGCGAATGGTCAATTTATGGAAGAGCCACCCGCCTAAGGCAGAGCTGCAAGTGCAGCTCTCCCCCGCCGGGGAAGAGCGCAAACCCGACCGCGCCCCCGCACTCCACATCCACTCCCTGCTGCGATTTTCCCCACGCGTGGTTCTGGGGGATTCCACCCTTAGCGAGGCAGAGCTGGAGGAGCTGCTGGCCGGGGAGGATGGCCTTGTGCGCTTTCGCGGAGAATGGGTGCGGCTGGATAAGGAAAAACTCCGGCGCCTGCTCTGCAGCTGGCGGCAAGCCTCCCGCATGGCGGCCGGGGGCATCCCCCTGCTGGCCGGATTGCGCTGGCTGCTGGCTCGGCGCCCGCCCCAAGGCCTGCCCCCCCTACCGCCGGAAGCACAGGAGGTGCCCCCCGTTCCGGCCGATTCCCTCCGCCGCGCTCTGGAAAATCTGCACCTCTCCGCCGGAGAACCCCACCTGCCGGAACACCTGGCTCATACCCTGCGCCCCTACCAGCTGGATGGTGTGCGCTTCCTGCTGGGTACCACGGAGGCCGGATTCGGCGCCTGCCTGGCGGATGATATGGGACTGGGCAAAACCCTCCAAGTCATCGCCTGGCTGGCACACCTGCATGCCGAGGGAGCATTGGATACCGGGGCAGCCCTCATCGTAGCCCCGGCCTCCCTGCTGCATAACTGGCAGGAGGAACTTGCCCGCTTTGCCCCGCAGCTTAATTCCATCCTCCTGCATCCGGATGCCCTCCGGCGGGAAGAGGCGCAGCTGCTGCATACCTATCCCGCATGGCTGCTGCGCCGGGCGCATGTGGCGCTCACCACCTATGGTATGGCCACCCGCTGCGCCCCCCTGCTGGCCGGCACAGAACTACCTGCCCTTGTACTGGATGAGGCCCAGGCCATTAAAAATCCGGCTTCCCGGCGTACGCAAGCCCTGCTGCAACTGGCCTCCCCGCGCCGTGTGGCACTCACCGGCACCCCGGTGGAAAATTCCCTTGCGGATGTGCATAGTCTTTTCCGTTTCCTTAGCCCCGGCCTTCTGGGCAGCGAGGCGGATTTCCGCGCCATGGTGCAGCGTATGGGCACGGATTACAGCCCCCTGCGGCGCCTCATCCGCCCCTTCATGCTCCGGCGCCTCAAAACGGATGCCACCCTCCTGCCGGAACTTCCGCCTAAAACGGAGCAAGTGGCGTATTGCTTCCTCAGCCCGGAGCAAGCGCGCCTTTACGCCCACGAGGTGGAATCCCTGCGCGCCGTTATTCAGGAACCCGACCCCCAAACCCGCCTTGCACTGGTACTGCCCCTCCTTAGCCGCCTTAAGCAAATTTGCAACCACCCCGCCCAGTACCTTGGCGAACAGTTTTACGACCCCGCCCGAAGCGGAAAAATGCAGCGCCTCGGGCATTTAGTGCGCGCTATAGCCGCTGCCGGAGAAAGCTGCCTGCTCTTTACCCAGTACCGCAGCATCATGCCTGCTTTGCAGGATTTTCTTGCAAGCATTTTCGGCACCTCGGGTCTTGTGCTGCACGGCGGTACCCCCTTGGCGGAACGGCAGGAAATGGTGGCGTGCTTTCAGCACCCGCAGGGCCCCCCCTTCTTTATCCTCTCCCTCAAAGCAGCCGGCACAGGCCTTACCCTTACCCGCGCCCGCCATGTCATCCACTTCGACCGCTGGTGGAACCCGGCCGTGGAAAACCAAGCCAGCGACCGAGCCTACCGCATCGGCCAAAGACACCCGGTACTCATCCACCCCCTTATCTGCCGCGGCACTCTGGAGGAGAATATCCACCACATGCTGAGCCGCAAGCGCAGCATGGCGGATTCCCTCCTCTCCGGCGGTTTGGAAAAGCTCCTCCTCCGGCTCTCCCCGCAGGAATTGCTCCGCCTCCTCGGCTAATACCGCAGCGCACACGAGAGGCGTTTACCCCCTCCAAAAGGCGAATGGAGTCCGGAAGATGATGCGCTCCCGGAGCCGGAGACTATGCGAATGGGAGGGGCTTGCGGTTCGGGGTGTCCAACAGAAGTTTCTGGCGGCGGATTGGAGAAAATATCTATCGGCCTGTTCGGTATCCTGTCTTACGCCGTGCCCCCTATCGTAGCACACACCCAGATTATGTTGAGCATCCGCATGCCCCTGCTCTGCCGCTTTGCGGAACCATTCCACCGCCTGCCTGTAATCCTGCTCCACGCCGTGGCCTTGGTAATAGCACATCCCCAGATTATTCTGTGCCTCCGCATGCCCTTGCTCTGCCGCTTTGCGGAACCATTCCACCGCTTGCCCGTAATCCTGCTCCACGCCGTGGCCTTGGTAATAGCACATCCCCAGATTATTCTGTGCCTCCGCATGCCCTTGCTCTGCCGCTTTGCGGAACCATTCCACTGTTTGGGTGTAATCATGCTCCTCCTCGGCATCGTTCTCCCCCGGATAGTCCGCTTCGGGAATGTTCTCCTCCTCCTCCGTTTCCGGGGCTTCCTCGTGGCACATACCGGGGGAGGGGCTGCTCTTTGCTTGCGCTGCCGCTTTGAGGAACCATGCCACCGCCTGCCCGTAATCCTGCTCCGCGCCGTGGCCTTGGTAATAGCACATCCCCAGATTATTCTGTGCCTCCGCAAGCCCTTGCGCTGCCGCTTTGCGGAACCACACCATCGCCTGCTCGAAATCCTGCTCCACACCTCGTCCCTTGGCATAGCATTCGCCCAAGTAGTATTGCGCAGGGGCGTAGCCTTGCTCTGCCGCTTTGCGGAACCATGCCACCGCCTGCTTGTAATCCTGCTTTACGACTCGCCCCTCGGCATAGCATTCGCCCAAGTAGTATTGTGCAGGGGCGTAGCCTTGCGCTGCCGCTTTGCGGAACCACACCATTGCCAGCTCGAAATCCTGCTCCACTCCCCGCCCCTTGGCATAGCATTCGCCCAAGTGGTATTGTGCGGCGGCGTCCTTTTGCTCCTCTGCCCGGCGGAACAATTCCACCACGCTGGATATATCATTAGCTTCTGCTGTATCATGTGCGGCTGTTTCCATGGGAGAATCGGGGGTAGTAAGGGAATTGTCCATATGCTGCTCAGAGGTTAAGCAGAGTCTAGCAGGAATGGCGAGTATTTGCAATTCGTTTTTACTTTTTCGCCTCTTTGTTTCCCCTCTATACCGTCCGCTTCAGCTACAATGGCACGGATTACGGGGCGGGGGCTTTTTTAGCGTACTACCTCTCCGGGCAGGGTCCACATGCCGGGGGGGAGAACGCGCCCGGGTAGGATGACACAGCGCGCGCCGATGCGGCAGTGGCTACCGATGCAGCAGCCAAGTTTATTGCGGCCGGTGGGGCGGAGCATACCTTGCCATGGCATGCGGATTTCCCCGGCATCGTGCCGGAAGTTGCTGAAGATGCAGCCGCCACCCACGTTGATATCATCCCCCAGCAGGGAATCGCCAATATAGGTGAGATGGGATACAAACACCTGGTTTCCCAGCAGGCTGCTTTTGATTTCTACGGCATTGCCGATAATGCAGCCATCCCCCACGGCAGTGGTGCCGCGCAGGTATGCATTCGGGCCGATGCGGCAGTGGCGGCCAATGCGTACATGACCTTCAATAACAGTGCCGGGGAGGATTTCCGAGCCCTCCCCCAGCTCCAGTATTCCCAGAATGTGCGCCCCGGGATGCACGCTGCCGCGAATGCAGGCTTGCATTTGCCGTAGCTCGGCAGCGGCGGCATCCAGCTGCTCCCAAGGGGGTATCATAGCGGCTTAGCGGAAGATGCGGTCGATGTAGGGCCGCAGGACTTGGTAGAGTTTTTTCTCTGTTTCTTCCGGCAGTTCGATATCGTGCATCACCACGCGTTCCTCCAGCAGCGTGGCACCCAGGCACTGCGCATTGCTGCCGTAAAGGTAGAAGCGGTTTTGTGCCAGCGGGTCGGCTGCATCGTCCGTTTGGTAAGCCACGTCCGGCACGCGCCGGGGGCTGCCTTCTTGCAGGAGGGTGCGCACTTGCTGCAAATCCGTTTCTGCCAGAGGAGCCATATCCCCCTTCTCCATAAGCCATGCCGGTTGGTAGGGGGTTACGGCCATGCGGGAAGTATTCAGGGTTTCCTGAATGGCCTCGGGATTAACGGAGCCATACTCTTGCGTGCAGCCGGAAAGTAGCAGCAGTGCCAAGGCTGTGCAACCGGTGGAGATGAGTTTGTTTTTCATGGCACGGGAGGGGGATTACTTGTTGTAAATGAAGATGCGGCCTCGCGTATCGCGCTCCTCTGCACCGTTACCCAGCGTGACAAAGAGTTTCAGGTTTTTCGGTTTCCCTTTGAGCTGTACGGTGTAGATGTGGTCCTTCGGGTCTCTTCCGGCCACGCCATCGTGTGCATCGGTAGAGATTTTGCGGTCGCCGTCGCGCAGTTCCACGGATTTAATCTTGAGGGAGTGGCGGCCGCCTTCGTACATAAAGGCTACTTGGTAATTGCCGGGACCATGGAAGGGCAGCTTGCCCATAATTTCCACCGGCCGGCCATCCGGCGGGATGGAGTAGGAGTACCAGCCGCTAAAGTAGCTCATGGCGCCACCCCAGCGGGATACTACAATATCCGCCGAGCGCCCCAGCGGTGTTTCCGGGGCAAGCTCCTTCATGCGGGCGGCATAACTGCGGATTTTGGTACACCAGTCATCGTACGTGCCTTGGCGGTGCAGCAGGCCGATGGCTATGGAGCAGAAAACCTGCTTTTGCTCGTTGGTATAGGCATCGTCCGCCAAGCGGCGCTCCATTTCGGCAATACCTTGGCTCAGGGGCATCTCGCGGGTTTCCTCCGCATAGGCCCAGGGGTTAAAGCTCAGGCGGCGCACCATGCCGGAGGCATCGGAGCCATCTACGGCTTTAACGCGCTTGAGGGCGTCCTTCGGCCATTCAATGCCGGGTACGGCGCATGCCTCGCCGATGAGTTTGGCCTGTTCCACGCCGCTGGCAGCCTCGGCACGCGCCATGATTTCCTGCTGTTTGTGCAGGGCGTCCATGCGTGTTTTGACGGCGGCGGCAATGTCCTCCTCCGTGCCGCGCAGTACGAGGGGGCCTTGCACGCGGGCGTACAAGCGCCCCTCCTTATCGTACATCAGGAGGCAGGGGTAGGTCTCATCCGAGAATCCATCCGGCAGGGAGAGTGAGCCCCATGCGGTGTTTTGTTCGGCGCTTTGCTTCTCGTTAGCATTTTGGTGGAAGGGCGCGGTGAACATGATGGCTTCCCCCGCTGCTGTGGCTATGGACGGGGATTTGATGAGTTTGTTGCACAGCTCGATGCTGAATTTATCCCAGCCGCCGCTGTGGACAAAGACGATGTATCCATCCTTACCTGCCTTGGGTTCTGCTTCGGCATAATTGGCCACTACTTGCGCGGCCTGCACGGGGAGGCTCCCCACCGGCATGCCGATTCCGGCCAGCAGGGAAAGGAGCAGAAGGGTTCTCGTTTTCATAAATGCGTTTTTCTTAAATGGACCGGGGGTGGGTTAGGCTGCCTTACGGCCGTATACATAGATGCCGTTGAGGTGGAAGAACTCCGGCCCGCCTTTGCGGCGCACGCGGATGTAACGTGCCTTGGTTTCCTGAATTTCGATGCGGTTGACGCGTTGCGGCTCTCCGTTCACATTGCCCACGGTTCGCCAGCTGTTATCGTTACCGGTGTCGGAAACTTGGATTTCCATATCCTTCATGCGGTACATGTTGCCGCTGGTGGTAACGACCACTACGCCGGAGACGAAGCAATCTCGTGGGAGCATGACGGCTACCCAGGGGTTCTCCTCCTTATCCGTGTGGATGCGGCCACCGCATTTTTGCAGGAGCCCCCAGTGTTCGTTCGGGTCATCGTGGCCGCAGGTGGTGCTGCCGTAGATGAGACCGCCCGCAGAGAGGAGTTCGCCGTCGAATCCTTCGAATTCCGGCATCTGGGGAGCGGTTACATCCTCTGCGGCACGTTTACCCACACGCTGGAAAGAGGCGATGTCCTTTGCCTTCTCCGCAGAGAGAATCATCTGGCGGTTGATAACGGTGCGGTCCTTACCTTCCATGCTGTTCAACCCGGTATTGCTGAATACCTCCGATACGGCCAGCATATCCTTGGCCGCGCTGCCGCCGCAGGCATCCGCATGGGCATTTGCCCAGGCCGTGACGATGGGCGTGTACCATGCCTTGGAGGTGATGTTGCTCATGAGGATGGAATACACGGAGAGCAGGTTTTTTTTATCCGGCGGCGGGGGATTTTCCCCGCTCGGCACTTTATCGCTCCCGCCCAGCATAGCGATTTGCATATCCGCCAAGCCCTCCACATCCCAACGCTCCGGGCCGCGGTCGCGCACGGAATCCCAGAAGGCGTGGTAGCAGGCCAGCAGTTGCTTGCGCGTGGGCTTGGCCTTCAGCAAATCCGGGTACACATAGGTGCGCAGGAAGATGCCTGCAATTTCCGGGTAGCGGGAGGCCATGTGGTAGCAAAGTTTATCCTGCACGGCAATCCAACGCTTCAAATCCCCCGGCTTCGTTTCGCGCAGGTAGTTGGTGTATTCGCGCCAAATGGGGAAGTTGAGCGGCTGGGCGCTCATGGACCATTGGAAGCATTCCTCCGCAGCTTTATGGCGCTTGGTGGAGGCGGCATACATGGCCAGCACGCGGTAGGCGTGGGAGCTGTAGGTATCCTCCTTATTTTCCTCGGCATAAAGCTCGTTACTCATGGCCAGAGCAGTGAAGATGCGGTACATGTTATCCACCGGCAGCGGGGGGTGCAGGCTGTGCTGCCAGAAGACGGAGTAGGCCGTTACCCACTCGCCGTTTACCAGCACGGTATAGGCGCAGTGAGCGGGTTCGCCCATGGTTTGGGCGGGAATACCATTGGCCACGGCGGCATAGGCACCAAAGTGGGAGAGACCGCCGCAAACACCACCCACTTCCAGAGTGAATTGGTGGTGGTTGTTCCAATAGTTCTCTTCAAACGGTTCGCGGTAGCCACTGCCGTGGATACTCTCGCCGTACAGGTTCCAAAGTTTATAACCGCAGCGCCAGCAGCAGCCTGTGTAGCGCTCGTTCGGCAGGTGGACGTTATCCAGTGCCCATTCCATACTGGCCACCTCGGCGGCGCTGTCGTTGCCCTGCCAGAAGGTACTCTTAGCACCGCACACTATGCGGCGCTGCCAGAAGGGGATGGTATCGAAAATGACGTTGAGGCGGTTAGCCTTCCAGTTGCGGATAAAGTAATCGGCACGGGCGGCAGCTTTGCCCAGGTACCAGCCGTAGCGCACATATTCAATGGCTGTGGCGGTGATGATGTCGCGCACCATCTTGTTCTTGAAAGCATCCGGGTGGTTCTTGGCAATTTCCTCGATAAAGCCGAGGATTCGGGCGGGCGCGTGGCATTCGCCGCTCAGGCAGATGTTTTCCATCCACTCCAAATCCCCGGAGACGCGGGCGAGCATTTGCCTGCCGCCCTTGGTACCGGCGTATTCGGCCAGCGTCCAGGGAAGCTCCAGCTGGCGCTGGGCGTATTCCACATCGCGCTCGGCTTGTTTCACCGCAGCGGCCTGCTTGGCTTTAGCTTCGCCCTTAAGCCCCTTCATTTGGGATTTGGCGCGCTCCAGCGCATAGGTGGCTTCCTGGAGCAGCTTTTGGTCGCGCTGCTTGGTTTCCTCCATCTTAGCGGCGGTTACTCGGCTGTCGAACTCAGCCATCAGATAGCGGGTGATGTTGAGGCGCTGGCGGGGATTGGCAATAACTTTACGCATGCGGGCGGGGTCGAACTTGCCCTTCATTTGTTTAATTATGCCTTCCGCAGCACTGCGTTGCACCGCACGGGCAGCTTTCCAGTTCACCTTAGAACCATCCGCCTTTAGCGTGGGGGTAAGGTCCAAGGGTTTATCTTTATCCTTGGCGGCGGTATCGGCACTTTCTTCCTCGGTGGTGGTTTCTTCGGCGGAAGTCTCTTCCGTGGTCATTTCCTCAGTAGCCACTTCCTCCACAGCGGCATCGGCCGTCTCTTCCTGGGCATGGAGCAACTGCGGGGGGCCCAGAACGAGAACGGTGGAAAGGGAGAGCAGTAGGGATGCAATTCTCATATCAGTGTTCCCATTCTATCGGGTTGCTCCGGTAGAGTCAACCCTAAACACATATGCGATGCCCGAAATCCCACAGAATTGGTCTTGATTACTGCGGGGGCGCTGTGCTATGATGCCCCCGCACCCTTTTTATCATCATGAAAACATCCACCATCTGCGTTCAGAGCGGTTGGCAGCCCGGCAAGGGAGAACCCCGCGTGCTGCCCATCTACCAATCCACCACGTTTAAGTACGAAACGAGCGACCAGATGGCACGCCTGTTTGATTTGGAGGAGGCCGGTTTCTTTTATACCCGTTTGCAGAATCCTACGAATGAATGTGTGGCGAAGAAGATTGCGGAATTGGAAGGCGGTGTGGCGGCCATTCTCACCTCCTCCGGGCAGGCGGCATCCTTCTATTCCATCTTCAACATCTGCGAGGCGGGAGACCACTTCGTATCCACCTCCGCCATTTACGGCGGCACTTATAACCTCTTTGCCGTTACTTTCCGTAAACTGGGCATCGAGGTAACCTTTGTGGACCAAGATGCCAGCGATGAGGAAATCCAAGCCGCTTTCCGCCCGAATACCAAGTGCCTCTTCGGCGAGACGATTTCCAACCCATCCCTCCAAGTGCTGGATATTGCCCGCATGGCCTCCATTGCCCACCGAAACGGAGTGCCGCTGGTGGTGGATAACACCTTTGCCACACCCATCAACTGCCGCCCCTTTGAGCATGGCGCAGATATTGTGATGCACTCCACCACCAAATACATGGATGGCCATGCCACGCAAGTGGGCGGCGTGATTGTGGATAGCGGGCGCTTCGATTGGACTGCCCACAAAGATAAATTCCCCGGCCTCACCACCCCGGACGATTCCTACCATGGCTTGGTGTATACGGAGGCCTTTGGCCAAGGGGCTTATATTACCAAATGTACCGTGCAGCTCATGCGCGATTTGGGCTCCATTCCCTCTCCCTTCAATGCCTTCCTGTTGAATCTGGGGCTGGAGACCCTCCACCTGCGTGTGCCGCGCCATTGCGAAAACGCCCAAAAAGTGGCAGAATTCCTCCAACAGCAGGTGGATGTGGCGTGGATTAACTATGCCGGTCTCCCCTCCAATAAATACTATGAGCTTGCACAGCGCCAGTTCGATGGCGGCCGCACTTGCGGCGTAGTCACCTTCGGGATTAAAGGTGGCCGCGAGCGTGCCATCCGTTTCATGGATAGTCTTAAACTGGCCTGCATCGTAACGCATGTGGCGGATGCCCGTACCTGTGTACTGCACCCCGCCAGCCATACCCACCGCCAGCTCTCGGACGAGCAGCTTCTGGAGGCCGGGGTAAAGCCGGATCTCATCCGCTTCTCTGTGGGTATAGAGGATGCGGAGGATATTCTGGAGGACCTTCGCCGAGCCTTCGAAGCCATACGCGAGGCTTAATCCTCCCCCCCCCCCTCCTCCATTTCAGTTGCCAAAGCACTCTATTCCTCGGAATGGAGTGCTTTTTCCTTGCTGTTAACTTTATTTATTCCTTGCTATGTAGCATGGAATATGCTAGAAGGAGAGCATGTTCAGAAAATGCTTGTATACAGCAATGGCGTGCAGCCTTGCATTCGCTACGGAAAGCTTTGAAAAACTGCCGACGGGGCAGGTGAGTGAGGCGGATATTGAATACGGCCGCTTGGTGGCGCAGCCCGGCCATGTGCATATCCTGAACCAGCATACTCGCACGGGTGCCCGCACCATGCATATTCGCGGCGGGGAGCAGCGCCGGGCACGCATTAACCTTGCCGCCCCCATTACCAAGGAGACGCGCTTTGAGTTCTGGATGGAGCGCTGGACGATTCGCCCCCCCTTTGGCGTTTCCGTTCTCGCGGTGACGGATATGGGCAAGGAGGTGGAAATTAAGAAAATTACGAATCTTTCCCCCGGTGGCTATAAGTTGAAAGTGGAGGGCATGCTGCCCGTGGGCACCACGGCTCTCATCATCATGGCCGATACGAACGCCCATGGCGGTATTCTGGTGGATGACCTCAGCCTCTTTACCGGCCCCATGGTGCTGGAGAACGTGGCCGCTGCCAAAACAGGCGTGTACCCCATTATGAAACGCGCCCCGTACAACCCCGTTCTGGGAATGCAGGTGAATACCCGCGGGCAGGAAAACCCCCTGCGTGTCGAAAAAGTAAGCCTGCGCCTTCGCGAGCCCGGCAGCGTGGAGCGCATTTCCCTCTGCACATCTAATGCGGATGGTACCGAATACCGCCGCGATGGCGTGCTGGGCTCTGCCGTTCCCGCCCCGGACGGCAGCGTAACTATCTCCAGCGGCGCACCGCTGGAAGGCGGTACCTCCTGGCTCTGGCTTAATGTGGAACCTTCCGAGAAAGCCCTCGTGGGTTCCACCGTCACCCTCGAAGATGTGGAACTTACCATTGCCGGTAAGACATACAAGATTGGCAATGCCCCGGTAACCCAGCGCATTGGTTACATGCTTGCCATGCCCGGGGAAACCGTGGCCGGGCAGCAGGATGGCTCCTTCCCTCGCCCCTGTGTGGCATTCCGCATTCCGGGGATGATTCAGTCCTCCACCGGGGCGCTCATCGCCTGTTTCGATGCCCGCTACCACCACGAGGGCGACCTCTGCGCCGATATTGACGTGGCTGTTACCCGCTCCACCGATGGCGGCCAAACGTGGACTCTGCCCACCGTGGCTATGGATTCCGGCCCCGGCCATGCCAATGGCTGCGGAGACCCCTGCATCCTCCAGGATAAGAATGGGCGCATTTGGCTCCAAGCACTTGCCTGCCATTTCAGCGGCGGAGCTTCCCTCTGGACCTCCAAGACCGGTTTCGACGAAAAATCCACCGGCCAGTGGGAAATGGTATACAGCGATGATGATGGTAAAACCTGGAGCCGCGAGCATGTGAACCCAACCCGCCAAATTAAAAAGGAGGAGTGGACCACCATCCTTGCCGGCCCCGGCAACGGCATCACCCTGCGCGATGGTACCATCGTATTCCCCGCTCAGATTTGGGACCGCGCCGCATCCCCCCGCTGCATGAGTACCATCTGCTACTCCAAAGATGGCGGCAAAACATGGGTGTATGGCAGCGGCGTGCCCCACAGCACCTCCGAGTGCCAAGTTGTGGAACTTACGGATGGTGCCATTATGATTAACTGCCGCAACGAAAACCGCCAAGGCAACCGCATCGTCTACACCACGCGCGACCTCGGCAAAACCTGGCAGCCCCACCCCACGAATAACTGCACCCTTGCAGAACCCACCTGCCAAGGCTCCCTCGTTAAAGTGGATACGGCCTACGGGCGCCTCCTTCTCTTCTCCAACCCCAACAGCCGCTCCGACCGAAATAACATGTCCATCCGCGTTTCTGCGGACGATGGCATGAATTGGAATAGCGGCTATGTGTACGATTCCCGCCGCAGCATGGGTTACTCCTGCATCGCGATGACGGATGCCAACCACGTCGGCATTGCCTACGAGACCTTCCATACTAATGGCAAGACAGGTAATCGCGGTATCGGTTTCATTCGCATTCCGCTGGAAACGGTGGTAACCGGCAAGGAGGTTCCCGCCAAATAAGGCACCCGGACATTCCCCGATTTGTTCGGATGGGCAGGCAGGGCATTTTTCCCTGCTTGCCCATCCTTGTTTTGCGCCATATTCCGCCTCCTTCGGGTGCATTGCGCCTTGTCAATAGCCGCAAGCTGTGTTAAAATGCCCCCGCACCACATATCATCATGGCGATGATTACATCTGACTTTCTGGTAATAGGCAGCGGCGTGGCAGGGTTGAGCTTTGCCCTGCGTGCTGCGGAGCATGGTAAGGTGATTATTCTGTGCAAGAGTGATCCCCTTGTATCGAGTTCGGCTAAGGCTCAAGGCGGCATTGCCGCCGTGATGGATAAGAACGATAGCTTCGAGGAACATGTGGCGGATACTCTGGATGCCGGAGCCGGCCTTTGCGATGCGGACGCCGTGCGCACCATTGTAACGGAGGCACCGGAGGCCATTGAGGAACTCCTGAATTGGGGCGTGGATTTCGACCAGGAACAGGACGGCGAATTTGAACTTGGGCGCGAGGGCGGCCACGGCAAACGCCGCATCCTGCATGCCAAGGATACCACCGGGCTGGAAATCAGCACGAAACTCCTGCAGCGCGTGCAAAATCACCCCGCTATCACCGTGCTGGACCACCGCATCGCCATCGATTTAATTACAACCGCCAAACTGGGCTGCGTAACGGAGGACCGCGTGCTGGGAGCCTATGTGCTGAACCCCGCCACCGGAGAAGTGGAGATTTTCCGCTCGGACCGCATCATGCTGGCCACGGGCGGCACGGGCCGTGTGTACCAATACACCACAAACCCCTCCACCGCCACGGGGGATGGCGTGGCCATGGCATGGCGTGCCGGCGCCACCGTTTCCAATCTGGAGTTCGTGCAATTCCACCCCACCACGTTTTACAACCCGCAAGGTAAGGACCGCAGCGGGCTCACCTTCCTCATCTCCGAGGCAGTGCGCGGGGAGGGCGGCGTACTGCGTGGCCCGGATGGCCGGGAATTCATGCAGAAATACGATGAGCGTGCCAGCCTGGCCCCGCGGGATATTGTGGCACGCGCCATCAACACGGAAATCCTGCGCACCGGGCACCCCTGCATGTATTTGGACATGACCCACAAGCCCGCCGGATTCATGGCGCAGCGCTTCCCCTACATCTACGAAACCTGCAAGAACTACGGCATCGATGCCGAGAAGGATATGATTCCCGTGGTGCCCTCCGCGCACTACCAATGCGGCGGCGTCCAAACGGATACGGATGGGCAATCCTCCCTGCGGGGCCTCTTCGTAGCGGGGGAGAGCGGCTGCACCGGCCTGCACGGGGCGAACCGCTTGGCCAGTAATTCCCTGCTGGAATGCGTAGTCATTTCCAAGCGCGCCTTGCAGCGCATGCTCCGCACGCTGCCGCTCGCGCATAAAATGGAGGAATACCCCATCCCCGCCTGGAAGCACGGTGCCCGTGCCCAGCAGGACGACCTTGCCATCCTTTACCACTGCTGGGACGAGGTGCGCCGTACCATGACGGATTATGTGAGCATCGTGCGCACCAACCACCGTTTGCAGCGCGCCGCCACCCGCTTGCGCCACATTAACCGCGAGATTAATGAATACTACTGGGGCTACCGTGTAACCCCGGAAATTATCGATTTGCGGAATCTGGCCCTCACCGCCGCCCTGATTGTGGATTGTGCCATTCGCCGCCAGGAATCCCGCGGGCTGCACTTCACGCTGGATGCCCCGGATAAACTGCCCGTGGCACGCCCCTCCGTATTGCATAATTGGTAATCTCCACCTGTTACAATGTGGCGCTTTTTGCTCACCCTCTGCCTGCTTGCAACCTGCCTGCTCCGGCCGGAGGCACAGGCCGCCTCCGGGCAGAAAAAAACAAGCGTGAGCAGCCGCCAACTCGCGACCCGCGTGGCCTCCGATACACGCAAGGAAATGAGCGAGGAAAGCCTCCGCGTGGCCGCCATTAAAGCCGGTCCCCTCCGTCCCACGTTGGACCAGAGCCACCGCCGCAACTTCCCGGACCCCAAAACCCTCCCCCGGCACCCGCGCGCGGGTGCCTACCCTTGGCATTTCGACATCACCGCCACGTATTTCTACATCGGTGAGCTGGCCACGCAGAACAACCCCGTGCCTAATACTGCCAGCAGCTGGGATAGCGCATGGGACGATAATTACGGCGGGTACGATGACCCCAACCCCGCCCACCGCGACCCCCGCACCTTTGCCCCCAAGGGCTTCACCCCCCAGCTAAATCCCTTTTACGTAGCCCTCCCCTATAACGACATCGATAAAGGAGGTCCCAAACCCGAGGCGGAAAAAGTCATCCCCTGGTACCGCCGGGATAAGGATGGAAAATACGAATCCGTATGCCGCGGAATGTGGGTACAAATCTATTACAAAGGGCGCTATTGCTTTGCCCAATGGGAGGATTGCGGCCCCTTTTGCACGGACGATTGGAAATATGTATTCCTGGGGGCACGCCCCAAGAATACGGCGAACAAAGCCGCCGGAATCGATATTTCCCCCGCCGTGCGGGATTATCTGGGCATAGAAGGCGGCATGGCCACCGTACACTGGCGTTTTGTGGAATTTGCCCTAGTGCCCGGTGGGCCCTGGGCTCGCTACGGCAAGGATAACCCCTTTGTGAATCCCGCCCTCAAACAAGCCATTCGCAAATACCAGCTTCGCAACCGCATCATCACCACCGGCGCCCGCCGGGGCTACGGAAAAACCTCCGCCACCCCGCGCAAAAAACAGTGATTTTTTTCCCTCTGTCCTCCCATGTTTCGAAATCTTATTTTTGATTGGTCCGGCACCTTGTGCGATGATTTAGCCCTCACGCTGGAAGCCACGAACTATGTGCTTTCCTGCTACCGGCGCCCTGCGCTGAGCCGGGAGGAATTTCGGGAGGAGTTCCAGCTACCCTACCCGGACTACTACGCCCGGAAAACCCCGGAGGCCAGCCTTACCGATTTGGAGAAACACTACCGCCACGCCTTCGACCACTCCGCCACGGAGGTGAGCCGCATCCCGCATGGGCGGGAATTTTTGGAGTTTTGCCGGGAGCGCGGCATTCGATGCTTTATCCTTACCAGCATGGACCCCCGCGCCTTCGATGAGCAGGTGCGCTTTCTGGGCATGCGCTCCTATTTCGAGCATATACACTCCGGCATCCGCAATAAGGAGGATTATATTTACACCCTCCTGCGCCGGCACGAGCTGAATCCTGCGGAAACAGCCTTCATTGGCGATATGCAGCACGATATCAACGCTGCCCACTGCGCCGGCATTGTGGGCATCGGCGTACTTACAGGGTATAACAACGCCCGCCAGCTGGCAATGGCTAACCCCGATTTGGTGGTACCCCACCTCGGCGCCCTCCAAAGCCTTATGGAAAAATGCGGCAGCCCGCAGCCTCCGCAGCAGGATAGCATCCACATTCATGGTCTGGAGCTTTCCTGCCACATCGGTGTGCCGGAGGAGGAGCGCCGCCTGCGCCAGCGCCTGCTGGCACACATCTCCCTCCTCCCCCGGGAAGCCTTTGCCGGCATGGGGGAGAACCTCTCCCGCACGATTAACTACGATGCCTTGGCTAAACGCCTCACCGCCCTTGCAGAAGGGGAGCCCACCATCCTCCTGGAAACCCTTTGCCACCGCATGGCCACCTGCTGTGTGCAGGAATTCGGCGCCTTGCGTGCCACCGTGGAACTTCACAAATACATCCTCCCGGAAACGCAATCCGTTTCCGTGCGCTGCACAGTGGGCTAAAGTTCGGAATAAAGCCTCTGCATGCAGGGCAGGGCTTATTTATGCTCCCGGAGCCAAGTGCAGAAATCCTTTGCCCAGCGGAGGGATATGCCGGGTAGCTCGGCAATCTCCTCCGGGGAGCGGGCACGGATGCCCGGCACGGTGTGAAAGCGCGCCAGCAGGAGTTCCTTGCGGCGCGGAGTCATGCCGGGGTAAGCATCCAAACGGCTTTCCCGCACACGCCTGCGAACCAGCAGCTCGTTGTAATTATTGGCAAAGCGGTGCGCCTCATCGCGCAGGCGCTGGAGGAGCCGCAAGGCGCCGCAGCCGTATTCCAGCGGCAGTGGTTTCTCCCTGCCGGGCAGGAAAACCTCCTCATCGCGCTTAGCGAGCCCCACCACAGGCATGTTTTGCAGGCCGATTTCCGCCAGCACACGCATGGCCGTGGAAAGCTGCCCCTTGCCGCCATCCACCACCACGAGGTGCGGCACGGTGATGGGGGCTTTCCCCTCCGCGCTGAGGGCACGCAACCAAGTGTACAAATCCTCCCCGGGCGGGCAGGCGGCCACGGCCTGACTCTCGTTCACAATGCGGGAGTAGCGGCGGCGCACCACCTCCAGCATGGAGGCAAAATCATTCTGTCCATCCACATCCCGAATACGGTAGCGGCGGTAGGCGGTATTATCCGGGCGCCCATGGGTGAAACGCACCATGGAGGCCACGATGTGGTTGCTGGAGAGGTTAGAAATATCGAAGCACTCCATAATGGCGGGGGGCTCTGCCATGCCCAGTGCAGCGGCCAGTTCCGCCAAATCGCGGTCCGGGTTTACGGTGCCGGGCAAATCCGGGGCGCGGCGGGCGAAGCGCCGGGCGGGTTCCAGCGTGCGCAGGATATTCTCCCGTACATCGCGCAACCGGGCAGCTTTTTCAAACTCCAGTGCTTCTGCGGCCTGCATCATCTCCGCCTCCAGAGCTTCCAGATGCTCCCGGCGCCCGCGCCCTTCGAACAACCCCAGCGCTGCCTCGAACTGTGCGCGGTACTCCTCCGCAGCAATGCGGCCAATGCAGGGGGCGGAGCAATGGCGTATCTCATCATCGTGGCAATGGCGGTACTGCTCCTCCCCCGGGTGGCGGCAGGTGCATGTGCGCAGCCGGAAACGGTGGTTGAGCCATTCCACCGTTTCCCGCAGGGCAGAGGAATGCACAAAAGGCCCTATGTAGCGCGCCCCGTCGTCCTTGCGCAGCCGCACCAGAGAAAAATGCGGAAATTCCTCCTGCCGCGCAGCACGCAGCAGGTAATAGCGCTTATCATCCCGCAGCTGCACGTTGTAATGCGGGCGGTATTCCTTAATAAGCTTTTGCTCCAGAATGAGGCTTTCCTGCTCATTGCGCACCTCGTAATAGTCAAAATCCTCTATGGCGGCAATGAGGGCGCGCGTCTTGCCGTTTTCCAGCGTGGCGCGGGAGGGAGAAAAATAATTGGCCAGCCGCCGTTTCAAATCCTTTGCCTTGCCCACATAGATAACCCCGCCGCCTTCCCCCTTCATCAGGTACACCCCGGGCCGGTGCGGCACACCGCGCCATTTCTCCTTGAGGTTCACCTTCGCCATGCACGCATGTTACCAAAGCCACCCCTTAATTGCAAATTTTTTCCGCCGCCTCCCCTCATCTTCGGATTCTTGCGCCACTAGGGGAAGGGATATACAAGATATAGTACCGCTAAAAGAAAAATGGTAGAAAATCTTGCGAAAATGCATCTTTTTGCTTGCCAGCATGGCATAGAGAAAGTAAAATAATCTCAACAAAGGAGTTATTATGAAATTCGCACTCGCAAAACAGGTTCTGCTTGATGGCATTAACAAGGTGGCCGGCGTGGTTTCCACGCGCCCCAGCATGCCCATTCTTTCCAATGTGCTGCTGGATGCCTCGGAGGGGGAGCTGAAGCTCTGCACCACGAACATGGAGCTGACCATTGAGACCAAGGTGCCCTGCCTGGTGGAGAAACCGGGAGCCATTACCCTGCCGGCCAAGAAGCTCCAGAGCATTATCCGCGAGCTGCGCGATGGTGAGGTGAGCATCGAGGTGAATGGCAGCGTGGCTACCATTCGTTGCAACCGCGCTCAATTCAAACTCAACGGATTGCCGGCCAATGAATTCCCCGCATTGCCCGCCTTCAAGGAAGCTCGCGAATTCAAAGTGCAGCAGGCCGTGCTGAGCAAAGGTTTTGCGTACACGGAGTTTGCCATTTCCAACGATGGCACTCGCTATGTGCTTAACGGTATATACACCTGCTTCCAGGATGGCAAGCTCACGCTTGTGGCCACGGATGGCCGCCGTCTGGCTCTCTTTGAGAGCGAGCTGGAATTCCCGGAATCCCAGCAAGTGTGCATCGATATTCCCAGCCGTGCCGTGGCGGAGGTACACCGCCTTCTGGGGGATGCCGGGGAAGTCCTCATCCGCATTACCAGCAACCAGGCCTCCTTCGATTTCGGGGATACCCTGCTGGTAACCAAGCTCATCGATGGCAACTACCCGAACTACCGCCAAGTGATTCCCAGCCGGTACAACGAGCGCGTCGTTATTCCTGCGCAGGAACTCAACGCCGCCGTACGCCGCGTAGCTCTCCTCTCCTCCGAAAAGACCAACACCGTGAGCTTCCGCTTTACCCCCGGTGTAATGTCCGTGCAATCCAGCGCCAACATGGGCGAGGCTAATGAAGAAGTACCCATCGATTACAACGGCCGCGAGATTTCCATCTCCTTCAATGCCGATTATGTGCTGGCACCCCTCAAATCCGTGGGAGAGCAGGATGTATGCATTGATTTGATTGACACCTCCAGCCCCGGCGTAATGCGCGTGGCGGATGAGTTCCTGTACGTCCTTATGCCCATCCGCGTGTAAACCGGCGGAAGGAACGGAAAGCCCCTTTTTTCAGGTAACAGTCAGGGCGGGGAAGGCAGTGAGGGTGCTGCTTCCCCGCCCATCCATTTTTTGCCGGATTCACCAGCACTGTAAATCATCCGCAATATCGGGCATCTTCTCCTTGGAGAAAGCGGGGTCTGTAATGCCTTGGCGCTTTTGTGCCCGGTAATCCTCCAGCAGGCGGAAGGCATATTTGCCCAGCAGCATAATAGCAATCAGATTGCAAATCGTCATCAACCCCATAAAGAAATCCGCCAAGTTCCACACAAGGCGTAAATTGGCCACGGAGCCGAAAAGTACCATACCTGCCACAACGATGCGGTAAGCCGCCAGCACCCACGCTTTTTGGCTCAGGAAGCGGATATTGGCCTCGCCGTAGTAATAATTACCCAGCACACTGCTGTAAGCGAAGCAGAAAATAGCAATGGCTACAATACTGTTTCCCCAAGGGCCAATCTGGTGGCAGAGCGCCATTTGCGTGAGTTTAATGCCATTAGCCTCCCCGGTATAATCCACCCCGCTTGCAAGGATGATGAAGGCCGTGCAGGAGCAGATAATGAGCGTATCGCTAAACACACTGATGGCCTGCACCTTGCCCTGCTTTACCGGGTGGGAAACATCCGCCGTGGCTGCCACATTCGGCGCAGAGCCCATACCGGCCTCATTGCTGTACAGCCCGCGGCGTATACCCTGCTGGATGGCGGCGCCCACCCCGCCGGCCAATCCCTGCTCCCAGCCAAAGGCATGGGAGAAGATGAGCTGAAGCACGGCAGGAATCTCCGCCATATTCATGGCAATAATCGTGAGAGCCAGCGCAATATACCCCAGGGCCATGAAGGGGACGATAATGCTGCTCACGCGGGCAATACTCTGGATGCCGCCGAAGATAATGGCCACGGTGATGAGGGTAAGCACAGTGCCCATGTACGAAGGGGAAATATCGTAAGCCTCCTCAAAGGCCTGGCAAATAGTGTTACTCTGCACGGAGTTGAAGGCAAAACCAAAGGTAAAGATAAGCAGCACGGAGAAAATAGCCCCCATCCATGGCTTCTTAAGCCCGATGCTCATATAATACGCCGGCCCCCCAATGAAGGAAGACTCCCCCTTTATCTTATAAAGCTGGGCAAGCGTGGATTCCACAAAGGCACTGCTGGCACCCAAAAACGCAATGAGCCACATCCAGAACACCGCACCGGGCCCCCCCATGGCAATAGCCACCGCCACACCGGCCAGATTCCCCGTACCCACGCGGCTTGCAATAGAAATCGCAAAGGCTTGGAAAGAGGAGATACGCTCCACATCCTCCTCCTGCCCCTCGTGGGTACAGTTGCGGAAGATCGTGGGAATATCCCTCAGCATGGTGAGCTGCACCCCCTTGCAGCGCAGGGTAAACCAAATGGCACAGCTAATCAGCATAGCCACCAGAACATACGTCCAGAGAATCCCGTTTGCCCAATCGATTATTTGCGAGAAAATATCCATGTTAATCCCCGGAAATATACCACTTTATTCCTGAAAATCAAGCCTCCTTTATACACCAAAGAGAAAGATCTATGCGAAGCAAGGAGCTTTTTGGTTGCTATGGATAAGGGTGTTGTAGTATACTGCCGGGGTGCAGTGCCGTGATGCGCGCTGAGCCATGTTATGAGATACACACTACACCTACTACTCATGCTATGCTGTTTGGGGGCTCTGGCCGTGCAGGCTGCCCCCGCCCGTGGCGGAAAAAAAGCCCGCAAGGGCAAAGAAAAAACAGAGCAGCGTATGCTGCCGGATATCATGTACCGCAGCAATGGCGTATTCTCCCTGCACGAGGCCGCCCGGGCCGGAGATGTGGCAGTGATTGAACAACGCCTGCAGGAGGGCATGGATGTGAATGAGCAAAACTCCGCCGGGGAAACCGCCTTGCATGTGGCTGCCCGCTATGGTAAAAAAGATTGCGTGGTTGCCCTCATCAAGGCCGGTGCCGGTGCCACCGTGCGGAACAAAAAGGACGAGACTCCGCTGGATGTAGCCGGTTCCCCGGAGGTGAAAAAAATACTGAATCGCGCCCGCTAAACAAGGCACATACCCGTACATATGAAGATTTTTCATTTACTGTTGAGCCTGCTCCTCCTGCTGGGATTGCTGTTGCCGCCGGAGGCGGATGCGCGCCCCACCCGCGGAGATAAGGCAGCCAAGGTGGCCAAAAAAGCCAAGAAAGGCAAAAAGGGCAGGGGAGACAAGAACGAAGAACCGGAATACACCTTCCCCATCCGCACGGACTTATCCGGCCTGAATAAAGGCTACCCCGGCACGGCAGAAAAAAATTACCGCCACCGCAAGTTGGGTGCCTACCTTCCGCTGGGCACCATGCGCCAACGGATGAAGATTTCTAACTATTCCAGTTACGAGAATCCACTGGGCATATATGTGAGGTCCGGAGAGCGCCTCTCCATTGCGCTGAAGGGGAACCCGCGCACGGCAATTAAGCTGCTGGTGCGAGATTTCGGCCCGGAGGGCGATGGCGGTGGCAGCTACGATTTGCGCTCCGGGATGAATAACATCGTCGTGCAGCATACGGGGCTGCTTTATGTGGATTACCGGGATGAGGAACCGGATACAGCTCCGCAGATTGAGGTGTCCGTGAAAGGCGGTAAGATTAACGGCATTTTTACCCACCATGATGATGAGAAGGTGTGGAAACAACTGCTGGCGAATTGCTCCACCCGCACCATGGACATCATGGGCGAGCGCTGCCAGCTCATCTACAACATCGAAGCCCTGCGCGAAGGCTGCCCGGTACGCGGCCCGGAAATGCTGCGCCTCAACGATGAAATTGTGGCCATTCAGCACGAAATCATGGGCTGGGATTACTATAACATCAACCCCGGTAACCACATGATGGGCCGCTGCATCTGGAAGGGGTTCATGTGGGCGGATGGCTTGGGCGGTGCCTATATTCACACAGCCGTACCCGGTTTGGTGAACCCCGATAGCATCCGCACTGGCGGCAGCTGGGCCTTGGCACACGAATTCGGCCATGTGGACCAAACCCGCCCGGGGATGATGTGGGGCGGTACGCAGGAGGTGACGAATAACCTCTTCTCCGTACTGACCAATTTCCGCTTTAACCCCACCCAAGTACGTTACGAGTACGAAGGCGGCGGCTCCTTCGGCGGTGTTCACATGCGCGGAGCCCGCTTCGATAGCTTTGTGAACAGCGCACTTGTGCTGCGCCACCTCTGGCAGTACCAGCAGGGTCCGGGCGATGGCGGCCGCGTGCCCGGACGCCTCAAGATGGAAAATGAGAGCAACGTGGTGCGCGGCGTGATGACGGGGGATCCCTTTGTAAGCTGCTGCCCGCTTTGGCAGTTGCAGCTGTATCTGGCGGAAGCGCGTGGGGATAAACATTTCTATGCCCGCATTTTCGAGGAATGCCGCAAAGCGGACGAAAGCCAAATGACCCACGGCGACCACCGCATCAACTTCCTGCGCCGCGCCTGCGATTCTGCCAAGCTCAACCTCACGGAGTATTTTGCCCAGACCGGCATGCTTGCACCCATGAACCGCAAGGTGGAGGACTACTCCTCCCAATGGGTCGTCATTACGGAGGAAATGTGCAAAGAACTTCTGGAGTACGCGGAGCAGTACCCCTCCCCGGATTCCGGCGTCATCTACTACATCACGGCGTACAGCATGGAGCTGTACCGCGATAAGAAGAATATTAAACCCAGCGTGGGTTACAAATTCGAAATTCAAGGGAACAAAGCCCTTGTGCCGGCGGATAAGTGGGAGAACGCTGTGGCTTTCGAGGTGTATAAGGATAAGGAACTGGTGCGCGTTAACCTTCGCGGGCTGAACACGAGCGATTTTAAATCCACCGAGGTGCACCTGCCGGAGGGTTATACCACCGTAGTGGCCGTGCAGTGGGATGGCCGCCGCTTTATTGCCCACTCCACCAAGAACGAGCGCATAGGCAGCGATGCGGATGATTTCTTCCCCATGGTGGTGGAGGATAAAGATATAGCCAAACGCAAGGCTCTGGAGGAGAAAAAGCGCCGCCAAGAGGAGAAAAAGGCCGCCGCCGAAGCCCGCAAGAAAGAACAGGCCGAGCGCCGCCGCTTGGAAAAAGAACGCCGCGCCGCCCTCTCCCCGCAGGAGCGCGAGTGGGTGGACCAGTTCGATAAGGACTTTGCCGAGGCTGAACCCTGGAAGGGCTCCGGAAAATAATGCCCCTTTATCACCGGTAAAAAAAGCACCTGTGCAGTACAGCTGCACAGGTGCCTGCAAATCGGACGGAATAGAGGAGGCTTTAGCGGAAACTCAAGTTCTTTATTTTAGCCGTAAGAGTATCCAGCACCTGCTTGTGGGCGGCATCCACCTCCTGCGCGGTGAGGGTCTTCTTCGCATCGCGGTACAGGAAGGTATACGTTACCGCCTTGCGGTCGGCAGGCAACTTTTCGCCGGAGGGGTCGCAGAACACATCCTTGAGGGCATAGGAAACCAGCAGCTTCTGCTTAGCCGCCTGAATTGCCTTCACCACCTCCGCATGCGTGAGGGAAGCCGGCACATCCAAGGTTGCATCGCGCCCGGAGCCGGGGAATTGGGGCAACTCCGCCGCCTTGAAAGGAGCCGTGGCTACCTGTTGCAACTTGCGGAGATCCAGCTCTGCGTAGTAGCACTCCAGAGGCAGCCCCAAATCGCGGCATTTCCGGAGGGCAAGGCGTGCCACATAACCGCAGGCTTGGTTGTTAATCTGAATATCCGCTCCCAGCGCGGCAGCCGGGCGGCTTTGGCGGGAGGGTACCAGCGCAATATCCGCCTTCGGCACCAGCGTATCCAGCACAGCGCGCAAATGCTCAAAATGCACCTCCGCAGGCTTGGTGCAAGCCCAGCTGGCCGGAGTGAGACGGCCGGCCATAAAGATACCCAGCACCTCGTTCTCGATATCCTTGCCCTTGCCACCGCCGGTATTGCGGAACACGCGCCCCATTTCGAAGAATCGTAGCACCTCCATACCTTGGTTAATGTTGCGAGCTGCCACAGCCAGCAGCCCGGGCGCCAGAGAGGGGCGCAGCGTGGAGTGATCCTCCGAGATGGGCAGGGATACGCGGATAATATCCCCCTCCATCAGGGGTTTGATGGGCAGGGCATTCTCCACCCCGGCAATCGTCGGGTCTATGCTTTCTGCGGCAATGAGCTTGAAGGTCTGCACCTCCCAGAAACCGGCACCGGCCAGCTTGCGAGCCAAGCCCATGCGGTAATCGTTGGCGCGGTCGTGGGCACTTTCCTCCACAAAAATAGCCGTATTTGTGGCCGGGATATTATCAATACCATACACGCGCACCATTTCCTCCAAAAGATCGCAACTGCGCTTGAGGTCCAAGCGCCAGGGCGGGCAATCCCAAGTGCCCTTGCCATCCACATCTCGCAGGCCGAGATGGCGGAGAATGCGGGCACCCTCCATATGGGGCAGGGAGGCATTCGTCATCACATCCAGCTCCTTCCAATCGAGCTTCACCTGGTCCAGAGCGTAGTAGATTTTAGCCTGCGTGCCTTGTTCCAGCACAGTGGCAGTGGGGGCATTCTCCTCCGGCACAAGGCAGGGAGCCTGCCCGCCCACCAGCACGGGGCCGGCAGTGCCGCCGCAGCATTCCAGAATAAGCTGCGTGGCGCGGGCCGCAGCACGCAGCACATTCCAAGGAGAGGTGCCGCGCTCGAAACGGTACGAGGAATCCGAGCCCAGCCCCAAACGGCGGCTGGTAAAGCGAATGTTACTGCGGTTGAACCATGCGGACTCCAGCAGAATATCCGTGGTGGCCTCCGTTACGCCACTCTCCAGCCCGCCCATCACGCCACCCAGCGCCAGCGCTGCGCCGGAAGCATCGGAAATCACCACATCGTCTGCCTTCAGGCTGTATTCCTCCTCCATCAGGCTGGTGAAAGATTCCCCCTCTGCTGCGCGGCGGATATTCAGCCCGCCGGTCAGCTTGGCGGCATCGAAAGCATGCAGAGGGTGTCCCAGCTCAAAGAGGCAATAGTTCGTAATATCCACCACATTGTTAATGGGGCGCAGCCCAATGGCTACCAGACGATTGGCCAGCCACTCCGGGGAGGGACCAATCTTTACGCCGGAAATGCGCGTAGCCGTGTAGAGCGGGCAAATATCCGGCGCGGAAAGCGTAATCGCATCCCCGGCAGCCTGCGTTTCGATGGCTGCGGTGGGTGCCTCGGCCGGGTCGGCCTTCAGCGTGCGGCCGGTAATGCCGGCCAGCTCGCGCGCCATGCCCCAGTGGCTCAGCAAATCCGGGCGATTAGGCGTAATTTCCAGCTCAAAAATCGTATCCGTCTCCACAAAGCTGCGCACCGGCGTGCCGATGGCATACTCCCCGGGAAGAATCCACAGCCCGTGTTCCTTATCCGGCAGGCCCAATTCCGAGGCGGAGCAAAGCATACCGCGGCTATCCACACCGCGCAGCTTGCCCTCCTTAATTTCCCAGCCGCCGGGCAGCACTGCTCCGGGCAGGGCGCAGGGCACCTTATCGCCCACCTTGTAATTCCGGGCACCGCACACAATTTGGCGCAGGGAGCCTTCCCCCGCATCCACCATGCAAACATTCAAATGGTCGCTGCCCTCCACGGGCGTTTTTTCCACCACTTGGGCCACAACCACGAGTTCCGTGGTCACACCGCGTTCTTGGATGCCCTCCACCTCGATACCGGCGAAGGTGAGCATATCGGCCATTTCCTGAGTGCCGAGTCCCTGCAGGTCAATATAGCTGGAGAGCCAATTAAGAGAGATATTCATAAATCGGAAAAATAAATGGAGTGGGAATGGTTATTGGAACTGGGCGAGGAAACGCACATCATTTTCGATAAGGAGGCGGATATCTC